>JBARKD010000109.1:0-3828 GCA_049800615.1 Acidobacteriaceae bacterium
ACCGGCAACGATCCTTACGGAACCACGCTCTTCAACGCGCGCCCTGCAATTGCAACCGGCCTGGACAAGACCGGGCTCATCCAGACTTCTTACGGCCTGCTGGACCCCGACCCAAATCCCGGCGAGCCGCTCGTGCCGCGCAATTATGGCCGCGGCCCCGGCCAGTACAATGTCAATATCCGTATCGCCAAGGTCATCGGATTCGGCAGAGATCGATCCTCCGGCGGCGACGCCCATCCATCGGCCGCCGCCCCCGGCAACCCGCTGCAAGCCGCCACTGGGCGCGGACTCGGAGGGCTCATCGCGCCCCCGACTACATCTCACCGGTTCAACTTGAGCATCGGCCTTTCCGTTCGCAATCTACTCAACCACACCAACCCGGGTCCTATCGTCGGCAACATCACATCGCCCTACTTCGGCTCCGCCAATCAGATCGCGGGCGGACAAAATGGCGAGGGCTTCTACGAAACCGCCAATAACCGGCGACTTGAGTCGCAGATCAAGTTTACTTTTTAAGCCATTGATGTGTGGATTCTCGTGGTGGAAGATGACGCATCGATGCGGCAGACGCTGCGCCAGAGGCTCGAAGAGGAGAATCGCAGCGTAACCGTGTAAAATCAGCTTCTCTCGGAGGAAGGCAGTTTGAACGCGACCACCTTCGAGCCGGCCGCAATCGCCACGTAATGGATCCCGTCCCGGCCCCGCCAAGTGATGGGAACCGATTGCGCGATCTCCTCCAGTTTCGTGCTCCACAGTTCCTCACCAGTCTTGATGGGCAAGACCTACATCCCATTTCCCGACGCGCGTACCCACCGGATCCTCCTCGAAGATCTGCTCCACCCGAAGGTGCGCCAACGCTTGCGTCAGGTCTGGGTTGACCCCATGGCGCTCGACCCCAGCCGCTATAGCGCCAAGGTCACCGAGATGGTCGCGGGCCGTCTGGCGCTTCTCGCGCGTTCTCTCGAAGGCGAGGGGCACTCCCCCGAAATCGAGATGGCCGAAGTTATATCCAAAACCAAGCGAAGCCAGTGGCCTGCAACTCTCTCGGATCAAGTTCGCGCCATCCGCGCGGCCCTGGAGGAAACGCAAGGGACCATCGGCGCGGATCTGCTGGCCCGCCAATTTACTCGCGCCCGCGCGAGCCGCGTTGAGGAGATACTCAAGACTTTAGTGTCGCTCGGACAGGCACGCGAGGTCGAAGGCCGCTATGTCATCTAAGGCCGTAAAACCGAGTCACAGAATAACGCTTCCTCAGCAGAATCTGTGGGGTGATTCTGGTTCCGGGAGCCGTCCCAAGTTGTGATACAGGGCAATTTCCATCGCGTCGAAGGTACGAAAGCCGTAGGATCGTCTGGTAACTACTCGAATTTTGTTGTTGAGACCCTCAACAGCGCCGTTGGAGATTTCTCCTCTGGCCCGAAACCAATTCAGTATCAGCGGCTCATGGGCGCGTAGCATACGAGCAACCTTTTTCATCGGCTCCAGGCGGCTACGCATCGCGCGGAAACACCAATAGTCGAGAAAACCGCCGGCCCAGGTCACGGATTTGTACTTCCAGAAATGGGAGAAGCTCTCCTTCAAGTCCCAGGCCCGTGCGGTAGCCAGCTTGCTGGCGAGCAGGGCATTCAGCTTTTGCCGGGCTCGCCCGCGCACCCGGCTGCCGCGGCGTAGTAGGGGCCAGCGCATGTGCTTGAGCCGCTGCGCTGCTTGCTTGCTTTTGGCCGCCAGCCGTGTGCTCTCGGCGCGACGCACCTGATCCACAGCCTGATTCAAATGGCTTGTAATATGGAATCGGTCCAGCACGTGCAAAGCCTGACCGGCTTGGGCTGCGATGACTTTCAAGTAGGGTTTCCACATGTCACTGCACACAAAACGCAGGCCTTTGACGACCTCCGGCCCCAGTGCCTTCAGACCCCGCCGCAGCGTGGCCTGCGAACGCCGGCGGCCCACCCACAGCAAACGCCGGCATCCGGCATCGATTTGGTAGAGCACAGTCAAGAAGTTGTCTGCCTTCAGACCGCGTCCCCAATGAATTTCGTCCACGCCGATGGATTCCACACCGCGCAACTGGCGGTGCGCCAAGCCCCACTCGACAAACCATTCCACCGACCGATACACCGCTTCCCAACTGGTCTGGAACGCTCGCGCCGTCTCCCGCCAACTCAACTGTCGCGCCCAGCGCGCTAAGAATCCCATCATGGCGCAGGTCATCGGGCGTTTGCCGTCGCTCCACGGGATGTGCTCGACTACGATCCCATGCTCGGCACACTCCACTCGCCGTGGCGCGTAGCAAAAGTAGGTGGCGATTCCCCACAAAGGCACGAAGAGCCAGCGCCGCTGGGCCAAGCGGTCGTAGCCCGGCGCCGGTTTCTGACAACGCGAACAGCGCCTGCGTATGCCGGCATGCGGCCCTACGGTGATCTCGATCGATTGCGGTCCCTCCGGGCCGCCAAGCATTCGGACCTCTTGGTATACGAACCCTACGAAACGTTGCACCTGATTCAAGATGGTCTTAACCTGTAGTTGAATGGCTGATCTCCTCTTCGGCCGATGAGTCTCGGTCTGTTCAACTGCAGATTAATCCAACCCGCCGGAGATCAGCTATTCTTGTCGGCTGTCTTGCCGCACCGATGCCGGTTCGGGCAGGCTCTGTTCACGCTCCTTGTGACGCGTCCTGCTCGGCCCCGACCAGCGGGAGGGCGCAGAATGCTTCTTGTTTTTATTCTTAGAAAGGTTTTGTTTTAGTTTTTAAAGGGGGCGAAGCCCCCGTCGGACGCACAAAACTTCACGCCCATCGATTAACTCGCGAAATTTCCCCCGAGATCTCCATGCCTACCCACAGATTCTGCTATAGACCCGAAAAAAGTTGTAACGACCACTCTTAGGTCTTGCGCGCTCGTGCCGGGACCAGCTCCGCTTCGGCCATGGTATGCGCAACCAATAAAATTCATTTAGCCCCCCGAACGCTTCGACACATGAAGGATCTCCTTGGTACAGAAATCCTGGTTGAAGGGTCTGTGACGGCCAGTCGCGCTGTTTCGGAGCAAACCATCGTGAAAACAGCGCCAGCACGAGATTCGGCGAGAACTTGTCCTCGAATACAGGTTGACACTTTCGCCGCAGCCCTTCCTTGCGTCGTAGCCGGCGCACAGGGTTTGACCAATGTCCAGTTGCCAACTTGCATAGACCGAGAGCGGCTTTGTAGACAGCAGGGCCCGCCCTGCGAAGATGAAAGAGAACGGGCAGGTTCACGGTCAATGAAGGATCGATGCAGGAGAAGAACGAGAATGGGGATAAGATAAGGGACACCCACGGCAACCCTGACTTTTCCGCCACTAACGGAGCGGCGTACACGAGTTCTCCCGCAATCAACAGATCGGCATCCTCAGCCGCTGAGATCAAGTCATGGTAGGTGTGCTCCAACTCCGGCAGCAGCATCTGGCGGTAGAGCACTTCCAGACCTCGTCGCAGATCCTCACAACTACGAATCAGGCTGGCGTCCGTCGGGTTCCAGTCAGGACGCATCGAGCGGAAGGACAGACCGGCATCTTCCACCTTGCTTCTGTAGTAGGGAGTTGTGGCGATAGTGACTCGACACCCGCGGCGTAAGAGCTCTCGTCCCAGCGCGAGGCAGGGATGAAGATCGCCAAGCGACCCGATGGTAGCGATGACGATGTTCTTCGGACAGGGCGGCTGATTCACGCCTCCCTCGTTATCGGTGTCTGCACAGAGCCAGTCTACTAGCTCCGCCACTATCCCGGCCGAGAAGTCCACGACGATTAGGTCATTCTCAATTCGATCGGCGGATTGGCGACAACCCAGTCAAGT
>JBARKD010000110.1:0-5429 GCA_049800615.1 Acidobacteriaceae bacterium
CAGGCTGGTCGGGCTGAAAGATCAGTACCAGGTGGCTTTCGGGAACGATACCGATGCCGATCGGCACGGGATCGTAACTCCGGTTGCGGGTTTGATGAACCCGAATCATTACCTTGCCGTTGCCATCGGCTATTTGCTGAACCACCGGCCCCAATGGCGTAACACAGTTGCGGTGGGAAAGACGCTGGTGAGCAGCAGCATGATTGACAAAGTCGTCAAAAAGCTCGGCCGCGAGCTCCGCGAAGTGCCGGTGGGTTTCAAGTGGTTCGTGCCGGGCCTGGTCGATGGCTCGTACTGTTTCGGCGGAGAAGAAAGTGCTGGAGCGAGTTTTCTTCGTCTTAACGGCGCAGTCTGGACGACCGACAAGGACGGGCCGATCATGGATTTGCTGGCGGCGGAGATTACCGCGCGCACTGGCAAGGATCCCGGAGAACATTACCGCGAGCTGACGGCGGAGTTCGGCATCCCGTACTACACGCGCATCGACGCCCCCGCCACGCCCGAGCAGAAAGCAAAGTTGGAAAAACTCACCCCGGACGCGGTAAAGGAGTCGAACCTGGCGGGCGAGCCAATCACCGCCAAGCTGACCAAAGCCCCGGGCAACGACGCCCCAATCGGCGGTTTGAAAGTTGTGGCGGAAAGCGGTTGGTTTGCGGCGCGACCCTCCGGTACCGAGAACATTTATAAGATTTACGCCGAGAGTTTCAAGAGCCAGACCCATCTGGAAGCGATTTTGAGGGAAGCCGAGGAGATGGTAAACAGGGCGCTGGGTTCCTCTTCGGTTGTTCGGGACGATGTCCGGCCATGAACGGCAACGGTGAACTCACCAATATCCCGCCGTTTCCGCCTGAATATCGTGCTTCTGGCTTGTTGCTGCACGTCACCTCTCTTCCGTCTCCGTATGGCGTCGGCGATCTGGGATCGTCCGCGTTCTCCTGGATTGATCGTCTCCACGATGCCGGCCAAGCGTGGTGGCAGGCGCTCCCGCTGGGTCCGACTGGTTACGGAAACTCGCCCTATCAATCAATGTCGTCCTTTGCCGGCAACGCGCTGCTGATCAGTCCCGGCTCTTTGATTTCGGACGGGCTGATACAGGCTAGCGATGCTAAGTGTCACTTCTCGGGGGACGCGGTTGACTTCGATTCTGTTATCCCGTTCAAACGACGGTTGCTCGAGACAGCGTGGACAAACTTCAAAACCGAGGAGCCCAGAGACAGAGACAACGACCCGCGGCCTGCCTACGGCGAGTTCTGCGCCAGACAGGCGCATTGGCTGGAAGACTACGCTCTGTTCCGGGCGCTGAAAGAAAAGTACCACGGCGCTTACTATCTCGAATGGCCTACAGAGTTGGTTCAGCGCAGCCCGAGTGCCCTCGCCGAGGCGCGGAGAGAGTTAGCAAGTCAAATTGACCAGGTTCGCTTCGCGCAATTCCTGCTGTTCCGCCAGGCCGATCAACTCAAGGAGCATGCCCATGCCAGGGGCGTGAGCTTGATCGGCGATCTGCCCTTCTTTGTTTCCCCGGATTCCAGTGATGTTTGGGCGAACCCTGAGCTCTTCCAGCTCGATGAGCAGCATCGGCTACGCTTCGTCGCCGGAGTTCCTCCCGATTATTTCAGCGCGCACGGTCAATTGTGGGGCAATCCTGTTTACAACTGGGATGCCCTGCGTTCGACTGGTTATCGGTGGGGCATCGATCGGTTGCGTGCTCTGCTGGCTCACGTCGATGTGATTCGCCTGGATCACTTCCGCGGGTTCGCGGCTGCGTGGCACGTTCCAGCCGGAGCGCCAACGGCTCAGTCCGGGCAGTGGGTGGCGGGTCCGGGAGCAAGCTTTTTTCAAGCAGTGCAAACAGAGCTGGGTCACCTACCATTCATCGCGGAAGACTTGGGTATGATTACGGCCGACGTGCAGGCCCTGCGCGACCAGTTTCGTTTGCCGGGGATGCGTGTGCTGCAATTCGCCTTTGATGGTCATGGGGACAATCCATATCTGCCGCACAACTTTGTCCACAATACTGTCGCCTATACCGGCACACATGACAATGCCACAACTCGACAATGGTATGAGGAATTGCCCGATTACCAGCGGCAGAACTTCTGGAGCTACCTGAAGCGTTCGCCGGGAACCAGTGCGGATGCCGCTCCGGAGTTGATGCGGCTGACATGGTCGTCACCAGCGGCGCTCGCGATTGCTCCGTTGCAGGATCTGCTCAACCTGGGAAGCGAAGGTCGTATGAACGTGCCCGGTCGTGCCGATGGGAACTGGCGCTGGCGCGTCCGAGAAGACATGCTATCCTCTCAGGCTTTTCAACGGCTACAGGATTTGACGGAGAGTTGCAAGCGCTCGATCAGTCCTGCAACATCCGTGAGGGTGCAAGTGGACCGGGGACGGGCGAGCGCTCAAATCTAGAAACATACGGGAGGTTAGGCTGGTAATTCAAGTTGCCAAGAGTATTCTCCTGGTGGTGAGCGCGCTCTTTCCGATCGTGGATCCGATCGGAGGCGCTCCGGTCTTCCTGCTGCTTACGCGAGACTACGCGGCCGAGACACGACGAGTGCTGGCTCGCCGCATTGCGGTAGATAGTTTCATATTACTGATCGCGTCCTTTACACTTGGGGCGCACGTACTCTCTTTCTTTGGGATTTCGCTCCCGGTTGTGCAGGTCGGCGGTGGGCTGATCGTGATTTCAACGGGCTGGGCGTTGCTCAATCAGAAAGATGGGGATGACCGAGGCTCCACCAGGCGAACGGTCACGTGCGCCGATGCTCTGACCCAGGCGTTCTACCCGCTGACACTGCCTTTGACAGTTGGTCCCGGTTCCATCTCGGTTGCCATCACTTTGGGTGCGAATGCACCGCAGAGCCTGGAGGCAAACCTGCTGGGAATTCTCGCAGCGGCGATCGGTTCCGCCTTCATCGCGGTAACCATTTATCTCTGCTACGGCTACGCAGATCGGCTCGCGAGCAAAATTGGCGCCACGGGGACAAACGTAATTTTGAAACTCACCGCGTTCCTGCTGGTGTGCATTGGTGTGCAGATCTTATGGAACGGCGCGAGCAAGTTGCTCAGTTCCTTGCCGCAGTTTAGCGGAGTTGTAGCACTGCCGCGTTGAGAGCGAAGCGAGCGGTTGGAGTGGATGAAAGAGAGGGACGGTGAACAGTTCAAGCGTTGATGTGCTCGCCAACATGGATGGTCCGGCCAAGGCTGCCAACACCGTGGCGGCCCCACTCACGAAACGACCGACCTGGGACCAGGCTGAGGGCAACCCATTGCCGCTTGGTGTCAAGTGGATCGAAGAGGAGCAAGCGTTCAATTTTGCGGTTCACTCGGAACATGCGGAGAGCGTCACTCTATTGCTCTATTCTCCAGCCGATCTGGTGAGTCCTCTTTTGACGTTTCAATTGGATTTTTTGCACAACAAGTCGGGACGGATTTGGCACTGCCGCGTTCCAGTCACAAAGCTTGGTGCCGCTTGTTATTACGCATATTCCGTATCAGGAGAGACGATTCCTCAACTCCATAGCTTCGATCCGCAGAAGGTTCTGCTTGACCCTTACGCGAAATGCATTTTCTTTCCGCCCGGTTTCGATCGCAACTTAGCTATGCGAGAAGGATCGAACGCAGGCCATGCGCCTTTGGGAGTGCTGAGCGATCACCGCTCGACATTTGACTGGTCGGGGCATCGGCCTCCGTATCATGAGTCGGATGCGATCATCTACGAACTTCACGTGAAAGGTTTCACGAAGAACCCAAACTCCGGCATCGATGCATCGCGTGCCGGCACGTACGCCGGTCTGGTGGAAAAGATTCCATACTTAAAGGAACTTGGAGTGACGGTTGTAGAACTGATGCCGGTTTTTCAGCGTGATCCACAAGAAGGCGACTACTGGGGCTATATGCCTTTGAATTTCTTCGCACCTCATGCCCAGTACGCGAGCACATACCGTGCCGATGAGCAGCGTCTTGAATTCAAGAACATGGTGAAAGCTTTTCATGAGGCTGATATCGGCGTGGTGCTAGACGTCGTATACAACCACACTTGCGAGGGCGACTACAAAGGGCCGATCTACAGCTTCAAGGGTTTCGACAGCGCCGGTTATTACATGATGTCCTCCGATCCGGCAAACCCCTACGCCAACTACTCGGGTACAGGTAATACCTTGAATTTCGGCCAGGCGCAGGTGCGCAAGATGGTGATTGATAGTCTGCGTTATTGGAAGCGGGGCATGCACATCGACGGATTCCGCTTTGATCTGGCGTCGGTATTCAGCCGCAATGCAGACGGATCTCTCAACTGGGGCGAAGCGCCCATCTTCAGTGAAATTGCCGCGGACCCGGAATTGGGGCGAGTGCGTTTGATCGCGGAACCCTGGGACACAGCCGCTTATCAGCTCGGACGCGGCTTTCCCGGCCTGACTTGGCTGCAGTGGAACGGCCGGTTTCGTGATGACGTTCGTCGTTTCGTTAAGGGCGACACAGGGATGGTTCCCGAGGTGATGCGACGTATCTATGGCAGCGATGATTTGTTTCCAGACAGCCGCGCCGATGCTTATCACGCGTATCAGAGTGTGAATTATGTGACGTCCCACGACGGCTTCACGCTCTACGATCTTGTCTCTTACGACCGCAAGCACAATTGGCAAAACGGAAATAATAATCGGGACGGCACGGATACGAACTACAGTTGGAATTGTGGACAGGAAGGGGATGAAGGCGTGCCCCCGGCGGTCCGTGCACTGCGACGGAAGCAAGCAAAGAATTTCTGCTGTCTCCTCTTCTTATCGAATGGTACGCCGATGTTTCGCGCCGGCGACGAATTCCTGAATACTCAACTTGGCAACAACAATCCCTACAACCAGGACAATGAAATTGGATGGCTGGACTGGAGTCAACTCCGATCCAATAAGGATATTTTTCAGTTCTTCAAGAAGATGATTGCGTTCCGGAAAAATCATCCCTCGCTGAGCCGAAGCAGGTTCTGGCGGGAGGATGTTTCCTGGTACGGTGTCGGCCCCACGGTCGATTTGTCCCACGACTCTCACAGCCTGGCATTCTGCCTGCATGGAGCTTCTCAAGATGACGACGACATCTACGCGATGATCAATGCGTACTGGGAAGAGTTGGAGTTCAATGTGCAAGAGGGAAGAGCCCAGGAGTGGAAGAGGATCGTGGACACTGCTCTGCCCGGTCCAGATGATTTCTCGGACGACGGAGTCCCGTTAGAGCGGACAAAATACCTGCTGGCTCCAAGATCGATTGTGGTCTTATGTCGACCCAGGAAAAGCGACAATCGAGAGCGTCCATGAGCGTCGCGATTAAGGAGCATGATCGTCGGTGGCGGCAGTTGGCAAATGGACCCTGGCAAATGCGGCCACGGTCCGACTTAGTTGAAAATTCGCCGGGGAATAAGTTGACGACGGTATTTGTTC
>JBARKD010000111.1:0-6159 GCA_049800615.1 Acidobacteriaceae bacterium
GGCTGAAGCCCCGCCCCTTCAAAAGCCAAAAGTCACAGGCTCTCGCAATGACAATTCTGTGGCTGATTTAGGAAAACTGCAGATTCCTCGGCTGCGCTCGGAATGACAAAGGGGAGGCTTGCGTTTCAATCGAGTGCGGTGGATGGAAAACTTTGCCCCCAGCGGCTGAAGCCCCGCCCCTTCAAAACCAAAAGGCCAAAGACTCTCGCAATGACAATTCTGTGGCTCATTTAGGAAAACTGCAGATTCCTCGGCTGCGCTCGGAATGACAAAGGGGAGGCTTGCGTTTCAATCGAGTGCGGTGGGTGGAAAGTTTTCCACCCCCGGACAGACAGAGCGAATTCTTGAAACGTTAGCGGTCCGCAAATTTTTCTGGTGTACTCATGATCGGAGGAGCAAAGCACAGCCGTGTCCTTCAAAGATTGGCTGTTGTCTGATCTTGAACGCCCTGTGAGCGCCCACAGCGGCGCTCAGGGCAGCAAACACCCCTGGTGGCGCGTCATGTGCCTGACCGGGGTCGACTACTTCTCCACCCTCGGCTATCAGTCCGGCATCGCTTTCCTTGCCGCCGGCGTCCTTTCCCCGATCGCAACCCTCGTACTTGTCCTGGTAACCCTGGTCGCCGCCTTGCCGGTTTACAACCAGGTCGCCGCTGCAAGCCCCTACGGCCAAGGCAGTATCTCCATGCTCGAGAAGCTCTTTCCCGGGTGGACGGGCAAAATATTCGTGCTCGTTTTGCTGGGTTTTGCGACCACCGACTTCACCATTACCATGAGCCTCTCCGCAGCCGATGCGGCAGCCCACTTCGTGCACAATCCCTATACCCACGATTGGGTGAAAAGCCAAATGGGCGTGACTCTCATCATCCTCGCCATCCTGGGGGGCGTGTTCCTCAAGGGTTTCAAAGAAGCCATCAATATTGCAGTCGTCATCGTGGCGGTCTACCTCGGGCTGAACGCAATCGTCTCCGTCGTGGGCATCTACCATGTTCTCGAGCAGCCCGCGGTTATCGTGAACTGGAAACGCGCGCTGTTTGTCCAGCATGGCAGTCTTCTCTCCATCCTGGGCATCTCCTGCCTGCTCTTTCCGCGGCTGGCCCTTGGGCTTTCCGGATTTGAGACCGGCGTGGCCGTCATGCCGTTGATCGAGCCCGACGATCTCGACGCGCGTATCCGTAATACGAGGCGACTGCTGCGGACGGCCGCCTTCATTATGAGCGTCTTCCTGCTGGCCAATAGCTTTATCACCACCCTGCTGATCCCCGCCGCGGATTTCAAGGAGGGCGGACCGGCAAACGGTAGAGCGGTGGCTTACCTGGCACACCTTTATCTGGGCGCGAGCTTCGGCACCGCGGTGGATATAATCACGATCCTCATTCTCGGCTTCGCGGGCGCCTCGGCCATGGCCGGTCTTCTGAACCTTATCCCTCGCTACCTGCCCGGCTTTGGTATGGCGCCGGAGTGGGCACGCACCTCGCGCCCCCTGGTATTGGTGTTCACGTCTGTCGCGTTCATGGTTACGCTTCTGTTTCACGCCAGCGTAGATGCCCAGGCCGGAGCGTACGCTACGGGTGTTTTAGTGCTGATCACGTCTGCCGCGTTCGCGGTCACGATCGCCGCGCGAAGTTGGCTGGCGCGCGCCGCCCTCGGCGTGGTCTCGCTCATCTTCATCTATACAACGCTGGTGAATATCTATGAGCGGCCGGAAGGGCTCAAAATCTCCTGCTTCTTCATCTGCGCCATGGTCTTTATGTCCCTGGTTTCACGAGCTTTCCGCTCCACCGAGCTGCGCATTACCGGCATTCATCTGGATGCCCAGGCGGAGGCGCTGATTGGAGAAAGCCGCCACAGAACCGTCCGCCTCATCGCCTGGAACCCGCGAAGCGATTCGAGCAAGGACCGCGAGGAGGCCAAAGAGGAACTCCTCCGCCTGCACTGCCTTCCCCCCGACTCCTGCATTTATTTTGTCGAGATCGAGCGCGGAGACACTTCCGAATTTACCGACAGCCTGACGGTGCAAGGGTTGCGCGAAGGTTCGAATCGCATCCTCCGCGGCCGGAGCGCTGTCGTTGCGAACTCCATCGCAGCCTTGCTCATGCATCTGCAGCGGGTAACCGGATGCACTCCCCATGCCTACTTTCACTGGTCCGACATCAACCCGGCCATGAATGTGTTGCGTTTTGTATTTCTGGGCGAGGGAGAAACCGCTCCACTGACGCAAGAAGTTCTCCGTCGCGCGATTAAAGACCCCGAGCAGCGTCCTGGGATCCACGTAGATTAAAAGCGGGGCGATTTGGTTACCGTTGGGGACCTGCCGCACTTCGGCTTCGCGGAAACTCAGCGCGGGCTATTTGCATCCCATTAAAACTAGGACTCATTCGGGACGGTAAGAAACGAAGTAATGGAAGGCAACGACACGCAAGCCCCGCGAAAACGCAAAGGCTGGCGGATGGCTTTTTGGATCGTTCTCAGTGCCGTTGTGGTGCTGCTGGTGGTTGGGGAAGTGGTGCTGCGGCGAGCGGCGCCCATCCTCAAGGGACGGGTTATCGAAACCCTTAGCACCCGCTTCAACAGCAAGGTGGAACTGGATAACCTCGATGTATCGCTGGTGAAGGGGCTCGAGGTTTCAGGCAAGGGACTGCGCATCTTTGCCCCCGACGATCTCGTCGCCGCGGGCGCAAAAGATCCTGTCATTGCTGTGAAAGAGTTCGATTTTCACGCCGGGCTTATCGGTTTATTCCTGAAGCCGACTCACGTGAGGAGTGTGAATGTCCGGGGCCTGGAAATTCATATTCCTCCCAAGTCAATCCGGCAAAAGGGAAAAAGCACGCAGCATAAGGGCAAGATTAAAATCGTGGTCGGCGACGTAGTGGTCGACGACTCTCAATTGGTCATCGGCACGGATAAGCCGGACAAGGATCCGAAGCTTTTTGCGCTGAAGCACATTGTGTTGCACAATGTAGGCTCTTCCACGCCGTCGCCTTACGACGCCACGTTGACGAATGCCATTCCTGCCGGCGACATCCATGCGGCCGGGACTTTCGGACCATGGGATCTCGAGAGTCCCGGGGAGTCGAACGTCACCGGCAAATATACCTTTGACCATGCGGATCTGAACACCATCAAGGGAATCGGCGGGATGCTGCACTCCACTGGCGAGTTCGGGGGCCAGCTCAACCGGATCGATGTAAAGGGAATTGCCGATGTTCCGAATTTTTCGCTGGATACGGCGAATCATCCTGTGCCCCTGCATACGCGCTTCTCCGCCATCGTCGACGGAACGACGGGCGATACCTATTTGCAGCCAGTCGATGCGAAGTTGGGCGAATCGGAATTTTCCTGCAGCGGCGCGGTGGTAAACCACAAGGGAATTGGACACAGCATTGACTTGGATGTCGACGTACCTGCGGGACGCATACAGGATTTTCTCGCACTCGCCGTCAAGACGCAGCCGCCGGTGATGACCGGGGTGCTGGTCATGAAGACCAAGCTGAACATACGTCCCGGCAAGGAGAGCGTCACGCAAAAGCTGGGCTTGAAGGGGCAATTCAAGCTGAGGCAGATGCACTTCACCAACCCGCAGGTTCAGGACAAGGTAGACATGATGAGCCTGCGGGCGCAAGGCGACCCGAAGGACGCGAAACCTGGAGCGGAAGACGTGACTTCCAGCATGACGGGAGACTTCCAAATGGCCCAGGGAAAGCTTGATTTTCAGAACCTGAACTTCGCCATGCCCGGGGCGACCGTGCATCTGACAGGCGTTTACACGCTGGACGGAAAGAAATTCAACTTCAACGGCAAGGTCAGAACGAACGCTAAGCTATCGCAGATGGTGGCTTCACGCTGGAAGAGCTGGATGCTGAAGGTTGCCGATCCGTTCTTTCACAAGCATGGCGCGGGGGCAGAGATACCGGTCAAAGTCACCGGTACCAACACCGCTCCCAAGTTCGGTCTCGACATTGGGCACAAAGATAAAAAAGATAATTCTGAAGAGGACACACCTGCCAAGTGAGGCGCTGACTGTACTAGTTCAGAAGCCATTTTGATTTATTGCATGAATCAATGGGACGGGAGACTAGCGCCCGAACGAGTACGTGACCTTGAAGACCCCGGAATCGATCCCAGGGTTGTCCGTGGTGTTCGCGCTGGCGTTGGCCAGATGATGGTAGCGATATTCCAACTGGCAGGAACGTGTATGGGTTCGGTAGATTTCCACGCCGGCGCCGAATTCGAAAGTGAAGTTGAACGCCGAGCTGTTGAAAACCGGAATGTCCCGGGGAGAAACAGCGAAGCCGCCAAGGCCCGTCACGAACGGCTGAACACGCCGGTGAGGAAGCAGGCTGAGCTTATAGCCCAGCGGGCTGAAGGCTGCCGCATAAGTCGACCGCGTTCCCCCAATGTAGGTTGCGGTCCCGGCATACACCTGATTCTGAGCCACGAGAAAAACACTCTGCGGTGCGTTGCTGACCGGTTTGTCGACCGGAACCGGCGAGACAAAATTCACCATTCCCGAGTACGCCGGCTGCTGCGGAAAATTGAGCGCAAAGCCCTTCATCGTGGGATCAATCACCGTCATGTAGGGCCGGACTTCGGCCAGCCAGGATCCCGTGACTCCCTCTTTCAGAAAGCTGCGCTTCTGGAAACCCAGGCCGAGCGCGGTAATCTTGCGTCCCTCGGCATAGCCAAGCAGCATATGGCTGGAATCGTTGGAATACTCAATGAAGCCGCTGAAAACCTTACGGTTGGAATACGCGCCGGGTTCCTGGGCACGGCTTGCGGCGCAGGTGGCCGTGGTCATCAACAGGCAAACGCAGGCTTTGCGAATCCAAAGGGGAGCGCGCTTCATTGGCACTGTTCCTTCTGGTGCGGAAAACGCACCGCAGCGCGGCGGGGGTCCGGGCATTGCTCCTGTTTTGTCCCGTACAGGAGACGACGGTTTTGGCAGTCTTACCGCAATGTCCCGATCATGCTTCCGCGGGGGCGGGAAAATCAGATCGAGAAAATGAAAACAATTACTGAGATATTGCTGGTATCGGTTCTGTGCAGCGCTCGTAGAAAGAAAGCTGCCTCGACCTTCCAACGAAATCGTAGCACCCATGGCATGTACTTCTGATTCGCAAATTGCCCGGGCAGCGGGGAATGGTCACCTGATTTTTAAAACTTTGGTGTGGCGGAATCAGAGCAACGCGGAATAGACCGCATACATCTCATTCCGGTTGGGAAAAGCCCAGGCTGCGTAGTCTTCGTCGCTCATGGAAACCTCTTCCTGCCAAAGCCTGGCCAGCCAGGGCAACCCGGAAAGTTGTGACTCCAACTCCGGATGGATGTAGACGATATACAACCGGCGTGGCACCTCGGCGAGAGAAGCTTCCAGGTTACGGAAAGTCTGTTCCATGACCGGCTGGGTAAACGAATTCCACATGTAGACGAGTAGCGGTCCCGGCGGCCATTGAAAATCGGCAGCGTCGCCTTGAAATGACGTGATGGGTGCTTGTGGTCCGGGTGCGGTGTAGCGCGCGATGTTCTCGCGTGCGACGCGGTCCAGCTCCGGTGAAATCTCAACGCCGACGACCTTGCGGAAGGGGTAGCCGGATGCCAGAAGCAGCGCCCGGCCCTTGCCTGATCCCACATCAACGAAGGAAAAGTCCCGGAAGTCCACGTGCAGCCGTTCCTGCAAAAGACCCATGATTGTATGAAAGACCGAGGGCGCAACGGCAAAGTAACCGTTGTTGTACATGTCATGCTGATGGCCGGAAGGGAGCTCGTAGATCAGGCCGCCGGTTTCTACGCCAAACTGCTCATCGAATGGGTGCGGCGCCTGGTAGCTGCGGTATTTGCTCTGCTCCATGCGGGGCCACGCGCTTTCCTGTCTCCTGCCGAATTTCCGCCACCAATGCCCGATGTGTTTCTTCATGCCCGCAACGTCTGCCCTGCCACCATGATCGGAATGATCGGAATGATCGGAATGATCGGATAATCGGAACCTTCGCGCAATTTTCTTTTAGTCCAGTCCCAGGTTCTTCCAGATCGTGTCGATGCGCGCGCGTGTGGCCGAATCCATGGCAATCATGGGCGGCCATGGCCTGCTAAAGCCTTCGGCCCTCCATTTACGCGTTGCATCGATACCCATTTTGCTGCCAAAGTTGGGCAGGCGCGAGGC
>JBARKD010000112.1:0-11143 GCA_049800615.1 Acidobacteriaceae bacterium
ATCTTACGACAGTCTGCTCTTGTAGCGTTGTTGCCGGTTTGGCTGGAACTGGTCTCATAATAGACAAATTTCGGAGAGGCCGCGCATGAGACCCGCACTCGAAGCGGGGCTCAGGGTCCAATCAGAAGCCGCAGACCCATATATGAGACAAGTTCTAGCTTGGGTAGCGTTACACGGTTGTTCGAGATATGCCGTCACCGTAAGAGCATAAATAATGCAGGTGGCAGTGGACTCCGGCAACACTCTCCACCAACGCAGATCAATTTAGTCGGAGTAAACCATTTGTGCCGCGCCTTGTTCTATCCGCGGCAGAAGCTCGCGCATTCCTCACGACGCATCTGGTTGGCCGAACGAACCCAGCCCGGCGATGGGCCTACAATGTCGATTTATTAGAAACCCGAACCGTAAGCAGCTCGGCTTGCAGGAAAAAAAAGCCAGCATTGATGACAGAAACGTTTTCTCAGGAGACAGATATGACGCAATCGGCTAAAACGCTGTTGTTTCCCCTTCTTTCTACCCCACTCGTTTTCGCCCAAGGGATCAGGAATCAGGCCAGAGGAGCTTGTTTCTCTGACTTGACCCAGCATCACGGCAGAGAGAGCGCCACAGGCTCCAGTACGCGGTCATTTTTCCGATTTGTCTTAGCAGTCACCTTGTCAGTGGCATTTCTGGTTCTTTTTTCCGGCCAGAGTGTTTGGGGACAGGTTGTGACCGGAACTCTCACTGGCGCGGTCTCAGATTCAACCGGTGCGACGATCCCAAATGCGAAGATTGCCATCACCGCGCTATCTACCGGCACACAGCGATCAACCGCTACCTCTGCAGACGGTCTTTACAACATTCCATACCTGGCTCCCGGGGATTATAAGGTGGAGGTGAGCGCATCCGGGTTCAAGACGCTCACCCAGTCAGACATTACTGTTTCTGTCTCGACGGTTGCCCGGTTCGACGCTGTTCTGACCCCCGGAAGCGCTTCTGAGACTGTCCTGGTGACCGCGGCGCCGCCGCCACTGCAAACCGAAAGCGTAGAGGTAGCAGTTAACCTCGCCGCACGACAGGTCACCGACGTGCCATTGCAAGCCCGCAACGTTCAGGGTCTTGCAGGCCTTGCAGCGGGCGTCACTCCACCCCAGCAAAGCTTCACCCAGGTCGAAGACCCGCAGCGTACCACCTTCTTCAATGCCAATGGTCAAGATAATTCGGCCAACAATACAATTGTTGATGGGGTTGACAATACGGACCCCCTCCTCGGCCTGAGCATCTATTTGCCGGCTCCGGAACTAGTTCAGGAAGTCCACGTCTCCACGAGCAACTACAGTGCCGAATTTGGCCGGGTTGCCGGCGCGGTGGTCAACGAGGCCACCCGCACAGGCACAAACCAATTTCATGGATCGGTATGGGAGTACAACAAGGTTGCGGCGCTCATGGCCAAGAATTACTTCGGCGGCAGCCTGTCGAAGCCGCCGCTTACCTTTAACGATTTCGGCGGCGCCGTGGGCGGTCCGATCGTTAAAAACAACACATTCTTCTTCGGTGCCTATCACGGTGTACGCCAGCGTTCGTCGAGCACCTCAACCGGCACCGTACCGCTCCCCGCTTTTCTGAACGGAGACTTCAGCTCCGTTCCAGGGATTGCTCTGTACAACCCGTTTACCGGCAACGCGGATGGTACGGGGCGCGCGCAATTTGCCAACAACATGATTCCCCAAAATTTGATTAGCGGGCCCGCAGCCATCATCGATAAGTTTTTTCCTGCGCCCAATCAGCCCGGGATCACCAATAACTGGGTCACGAATATTCCTTTTAGCTACAACGCGGACAATTACACAGCGCGCATCGACCACACCTTTACCCAGCAGACGAAGATATTCGGAGAGACCAATATCTCGAGATACACGACTCTCTCTCCGACTTTTTATCCCGAGCCGCTGGGGAACGGAGTCAATGCCAACGACGATACCTACACGGGAATCCTCAATGTGACGCATGGATTCGGCCCGGGACTGCTCACGGAACTGCGGCTCGCCTATAACCTATACGCCACGAACGTCGTCGATACGGATAACACGTTGGACAACGCACAGGCTGGGATCGCGGATCCCAACCCTTATCCGAT
Source organism: Acidobacteriaceae bacterium (assembly GCA_049800615.1). GTDB lineage: Bacteria > Acidobacteriota > Terriglobia > Terriglobales > Acidobacteriaceae > PALSA-350. The sequence continues at coordinate 2,117 of JBARKD010000112.1, forward strand.
CTCCACGGAGGGGCTGGCCTTCATGTATATAGGCACGACCAGTACGAGCACGACCGGGACGTCGGCCATCAACGTCGGGGGAAGTCCATACTATCCACTCAAGAATCGCGACAACCTGTTTCAGGTCGTGAACACGTGGAGCAAAGACGTTCGTAACCAATCGATCAAGTGGGGCGGTGAAGCGCACAGAAATCGTATGGACCGCAGACAACCACAAGGACTCAACGGAGGCCCGCGCGGGGGCTTTTATTTTCAGTCAGGAACGACCCAGCTCAATGGGGGACCGGCGCTGGGGACGTACGGGTCCTTTGTCAACTCCTTTGCGTCGTACTTGCTGGGCACGCCGCAGGAGACGAGCCGCACTTTCATGACCCAGACGCCGACCAATCGGCAGACACAGATCGCGTTGTTCTTCCAGGATACCTACCACGCTACGCCCAAACTCGTACTGGATCTGGGCATCCGCTACGACTTTCTTTCCGCTGTGAAGCCAAAAGGAAAAGGCGGAGCCTCAAACTACGACATAGCGGACAACAGTCTTAATGTGGCCGGCTATGGCAACGGAGCTCTCGATCTGGCCAACGGAGTAGGCTCGCAGTCGTTAGTTGAGCCGCGGGTTGGTTTTGCCTACAACATTGACAACAAGTCCGTCATTCGTGGTGGATTCGCCATGAGTGGCTGGGCGGGCAGGTTTGGTTTTACAGGGGGAACGCTTTCCACCCAATTCCCGGTCATCTACAACATCCAGGACGGCAACACCGGTGGCTACGGGATTACCGGATCCATCAATAGTCTACCCGCCGTTAATTTCATAACCATCCCTGCAAACGGCATCATTACGAACGCCCCCAATCAGGCGTTTTTTGTCATGTCGCACAGAAACCCGATTCCCTACATTGAAGCTTATAACCTGACGTACCAACGCAATCTCGGGCTCGGGTTTGTTGCCAACTTCGCTTACGTTGGGAATGTGGGCAGGCATTTACCCGCAGCCGTAGAGCTCAACGCCGCCGCCCCCGGGACCGGCACCGCCGGTCTTCCCTTCATACAATACGGGCGCACAGCCAGCACACAGTTGCGCTCGGATTTAATCCCCAGCAATTACAACGCACTGCAAGTAAATATGTCGCATAACTTCGCGTCGGGATACGCGGTGACCCTGGGCTACGCGTATTCGAGATCGCTCGATGAGGGTAGCAATCAACCGGGCTTCATCGACAACCTTAATCTCTCGCGCCAATACGGGCCTTCCTCTTTCGACGCTACGCACAACCTGGTGATTAGCCACATTTACGAGTTACCTTTCGGCAAGGGAAAGCAATACCTGAATCAAGGAGGGATCGGGTCGCTTCTCCTTTCAGGCTGGCAGCTGAATGGGATCTTGCGTCTCATGACGGGTACTCCTTTCACGATTACGTCCGACGCGACGTCGTGCGATTGCCCTGGCAATACCCAATTTGGCCAACAAGTAGCGCCTGTGAGCTATCCGCACGGGATCAAGACGACCCCTTGGTTTTCGACATCTTCGTTTGCCCCGCCGCCAGCGGGCCACTTCGGGAACGTAGGCTCGAACTCGGTTCGTGGCCCTGCGCTCAAGCAATATGACTTCTCGGTGTTCAGAGGTTTCCAGTTCCTGGAGCGCTATCAACTTCAGGGCAGGGCTGAAGCGTATAACTTGACAAATACGCCGTACTTTTCCAATCCAGATGCGGCCGTCACGGACTCAAGTTTTGGCCTTATTACGTCTACCACCGGCAACCAACGAGCCATGCAAATTGCGATAAAGCTATTGTTCTAGTGCTCCAAAATGGCCCCGTTGCACCTATCAGGGAGCCGAACCCATCGTTGCTCAGAAGTTGTGAGCGGCGGGAGCAAGGCTCCCGTAGGAGTTTATGAAACTCCAACCTCGCCGATGATTGACCAGTTTTGTCGGTAGTCAAGCGAACTGCAGATCTCTCCACTCTGCAACGCTTCTCCTTTGCAAGCTGGACTTGAGTCGAGATGGTCTGCGCAAAGAAATAGAAGCCAAATGATATCGAGATCGTGTAGTAGCTATACCGCGAGCAAAAGGCCTGGCACCGTTTTTCGTTGGGGATTGTATCCAATAGAACTTGTGCTGCTCTTCTTGCTGATCTTCGGTGTTTCGGTCTTTTCCTTCGGAGAAACGTCGCCAGAATCCTTCGAACGGGTATCCGTCGGCGCTTTTGATCCTGATGCCTGGAATGGGGTTGTCTTTGATGCGAGGGCTTACGGCCAACCGCTGGTTTTTGCCATACGGGTAGGATCAAAAAGTCACAACTTCCTGGATGGGGAGCGAATTTTTGATGCCGTCAGCGAAGTGGGCCCTCATGCACCCGACGGTTCTTATGCGCTTATGGGCTGGCGCCACTACCCGCGAACCGCCATGGTTACGTTGGAGTGGTCGCGCATAGACAATACGACTGTAGTGGGAAAGCTCAAGGCCCCGGCCGATATTCAGCTCGTACTCGAGGCCTATTCACCCTATACAGACGATTTCACCGGTGCGTACCACATCGGCGCGGACGGGACGGAGATTATCGGGGATCATCCCATCGATGCTCATTTCAATTCTGCCGCTCACTTTATCGTCGCGACCGACCGGCCAGTGACCGGTAACGGCAGGTTCTCTTCTGTAGCGCAACTGCGAAAAGTGATGGATGCCGGCCAATTGCTGAGCACGGGCAATCAATCCAGAAATGATGATTCACGTCCCCAGCCCAGCTCCTGGGAAGATCATCTGAGTGGTGCAGCGGGCCTGCAGTTTGTTACGGATGGAAGTTCCACCGCTCATTTTGTGGCCGCCATCGGATGGCAGGTTCCCGAGTTGTCTGATGAGGCGAGGCAGTTACTTCAACCAGGAAAAATCGATGCCATCCTTGATGAAAAAGCCGCAGCCTATCAAAATCGAAGGCCGCACATTCAGGGGCTCTTCGATGGTGCTCCCGAGGCGATCGGAAACTCGATGTTCTGGAACACTCTGTACGTGCCGGCCCTCGGCCTTGAGTTCCCGAGCATAAGCCGCCATTGGGCGAAGATGTTCGGCGGCTGGGTTGTAGGAGAGTGGGACTGCTTTTTCGGTTCCCTGCTGACGAACGTGGAGGATACCGCGCAGACGTCCGCGTCGGTGCGCGCGATCCTGCTATCTCAATCGGCGAACGGTGTTGTTCCGAACATCGATGGAGGATCTGGAACCAGTCCAGACCGGTCGCAACCTCCGGTTGGCTCTTACGCTATGTGGAAAAACTATGAGCGCAATCAGGATCGGGAAATTCTCGAGTGGGCATATCCGCGCCTCAAGTTATGGCATGAGTGGTGGTTTAGGAATCGTGGTGATGGACAGCCGTGGCGGGACGGAAACCGTGACGGTCTACTGGAATGGGGTAGCGACAAGGGATCGACACCCGCCGTGGGGGGACGCGGACAGCTTCAAGCCGCGAAATGGGAAAGCGGCATGGACGATAGTCCCATGTGGGACGATGTCACTTATAACCCGAGCACGTACACCATGGAGCTTGACGACGTAGGCCTCAACTCGTTGTATGCGCTCGACTCAGAATGTCTGGCAAAGATCGCGCACATCCTCGGAGACGACGAGGACAGGAGCCGGTTTACCGCGGATTATGAGCGGATCAAAGCGGCTATGCGGGAAAAGCTATGGAACGAGAAGGATGGCATCTACGAGAATCGCTATTGGGATGGCCGTTTCTCAAGCCGCCTTTCGCCGACAAACTTCTACCCTATGCTGGCCGGCGTTGCTACGCCCGACCAGGCCAGGAGGATGGTCGAGGAGCATCTCCTGAATTCCAAGGAATTTTGGGGCACGTACGTAGTTCCCACCATTGCGCGTAATGATGCCGTTTTTCAGGACCAGTTCTACTGGCGCGGCGACATATGGGCCCCCACCAATTACCTGGTCTATGAGGGATTGAACCGTTATGGCGAAGACGACGTTGCCCTGACGTTCGCCGAAAAGAGCTACGATCTGTTCATGACTGATTGGCGCGCCAATCAGCATACAAATGAGCAGTACTATGCATGGGGCGGAAGCGCAGGCGGAGATAAGCACTACACCTGGGGTGCGCTCCTCTGTTTGATCGCGACCGAGCAGTATATAGATGAGACACCGTGGGACGGTTTTCGGTTTGGCTCACTCAACCCCACTGACAGTGGCGAGCTGTCAAATGTCATATGGAACCATCATCGCTACGACATTGCGATCGGACCGGATCACACTAAAATGGCACGGGACCGTGATGTTCGCTTTGAAGCGACAGGCGGCATTATCGTACGGAATTACGCACTAGACTCCCGCGGTCTATCTTTCTCCGTAAAAGCGATGCGCTCCGTGACCATTACGACGCGCGAACGGCCCTCCGGAACATTGTCCTTAAAAGTTGACGATCAAGCTGCCAGGAGCGTGGAGGTGCAGCACGGAAGCATATCGTTCACGGTGCCTGCCGGGAGACACCTGGTTGCAGAGACGTGGGTCGGTGCACCCTGATAAATCCTATCCACAAGGAGGATAGTGCACCGATGCCGCCTTTACAGAGCGCTTGCTTGATGCGCTTGATCGAATACGGACGGCAGACTCACCCAAAAAGCGAGCGGCAGGGCGAAGAGACTTGGAGACCGTGCTGCGGCAAGTGCTGAATAACCGGTATGCCGTCACCCAGTGCAATGTGCCGCACTCGCCATGGGATGCTCATTGGTACTGATTTTTGTCATTGAGTGCATTGATGATTATGCACTCATCGATTCAAGTAAGGAGAGAAATAAGTTCGTTCACGGGAACTTTTGCAATACTCCACCGTACATTCACCCATCAGTCAGATTGAAGCAACGAAGCGATCGGCGATGGAACGAAATACAGTGCGACTGTTCTTGCGGTTGAGCCAAGTCCTTTTGGGAGGGCTCCTCGTTGTGCAGATGGTGATTGCTCAGACGCCTGGAACAAACGTCTCCGTCAAGAGCGAGGCACCCATGGCCATGGACGCAAGTCCAGATTTTCTGGTTGCCGCCATCAAGCCGAGCGACCCAAACACAACCAGACAAGGGTGGAGCTTTGAAAGCGCTGGCCACCACATCACCTGCTTCAACGCGACCCTCAGTGACATTGTCGCGATGGCCTATGGCCTCCACAGCAAACAGGTTGTGAGCGCGCCGGACTGGATTACCAAGGATCGGTTCGACATCAGTGGAACTCCCGACCAGCCAGGCGTTCCCAGCGCCAAACAGGTTCAACATATGTATCAAAACCTTTTGGCCAGTCGGTTTCATCTGGTCGTCCACCATGAGACACGCCAGATGCCCATCTACGCTATCACCGTCGCCAAGGGTGGACCAATCCTTACCCCTGCCGATCCGAAGGAAACGCGCAGCAATACCGGAAGTTCAGGGGGTAACGGCTTCCGGATCCTGAAGTTCAGGAACATCTCCATGGCGGACCTGGCGCTCAACTTGAGCTTTTATGAGGATCGACCGGTCATCGATCAAACCTCTCTTCCAGGCCGGTACAACTTCACGCTTAAGTGGACATACGATATCTCCATGGAGAACGAATCTGGCATGCCTCCCTCGCTGTTTACCGCCATTAAGGAGCAAATTGGCCTGCGGATGGATGCTGTCAAAGGGCCAGCGGAGATCCTTGTTGTCGATCAGATCGAGCGCCCTTCAGAGAATTAGGATACGAACAAAACCTCTCCGACGCGCCCACGCTCGTTTCGTGGCGTACGGATGTTCCCCGCCTGTCTTTCGTCAACTATTTCTTTCGGCCGTTTCAAATCGCAGGACCTCCAGCACTACAGATGCCGACAGAGCACTGTAGTATCGTTTAAGAATCTTGCGCTGCAAAGGACAACATGAAATCGCTCGCCGATCCTACAAAACTGAAACCTATCAATAAGAAGAAGGGCCTAGTTCAGGTCATCATCGAAACACCCGCTGGAAGCCGTAACAAATTCGCCTATGACCCAGACCAGGCCATTTTTGCGATGAAGAAGGTTCTTCCGGCTGGCATGGTATTTCCCTATGACTTTGGCTTTATACCGCAGACCATCGCTCCGGATGGGGACCCAATCGACGTGCTTTTGCTGATGGACGAGCCGGCTTTTCCGGGATGCGCCGTACTGGCTCGGCTAATCGGCGTAATTGAGGGCGAGCAACTCGACGGAAATAAGAAAATTCGAAATGACAGGCTCGTCGCTGTTGCCGAAGCGAACCACTTATACGCCAACATTCGAAAGCTGAAAGATCTTCCAAGCCGGTGGCTCACCGAAGTGCAGGATTTCTTCGTGAACTACCACGGCCTTGAGGGCAAGAAATACAAGCTACTCGGATGCAAAGGGGAGGATGTTGCTTTCCGCTTGATCAAGCAGGCTCAAAAAGCGGCTTAGCAAGTCAGCGATGTTGTTCACCCCCCGTAGCCCTGTGTATTGAGAACCTCGCAGCGAATCTGGAAAGAATCGACTTCTTTCCGCACGCAGAGAAGTCTCGCCTTTGCCTAGATTGTGCCATCGAGTTGCTGAATGGCATGCACCGCTACCACCCCTTCTACGATTAAGCCTGCGTCGAACCAATCTCCCTCGGCTTGCATCTCACGACCCAGCTTTTGACTTCTGGCTGGGGCTATGTCTGATTCTCTGGTTCGCTTTTTGATCGGCGGAGCCATCGTGAGCTTGTTCGCAGTTCTGGGCGACGTCTTGCGACCCAAGAGCTTCGCCGGCCTGTTCGGAGCCGCGCCCTCAATTGCGCTCGCGACGATCGGTCTGACCATTGCAAAACACGGAACGCACTATGCGTCGACCGAGTCGCGATCCATGATTTTCGGCGCGATCGCTTTCTTTGTTTATGCATGGGCTTCATCCTGGCTATTGCTGCATCGAGAAGCCAGATCACCCGTCATCACCATGGGGCTCATGCCCCTGTGGTTCGTCGTATCCATGGGTCTGTGGTGGGTGTGTTTGCGATGATTGAGTTCGAAGCGGACTCGTTGAAGAAAACCAAGCTGCACCAGTACGTGGTGCGATTTTTGCTTGGTGGCGCTGTAACTGCCGCAGCCGGACTCGTCGCGGACCACTTCGGCCCCGTGATCGGCGGCCTATTCATGGCTTTTCCCACAATCTTCCCCGCCGCGGCGACAATGATTGAACGACAAGAACGGGAGAAGAAGAAATCCGCCGGCCTAGTCCCTGGCAAGCGCGGTCGAATGGTGGCAGGGGTCGATGCGGGAGGCGCGGCACTGGGCACGCTGGGTCTGATCGTCTTCGCAGCAATTCTCTGGAGAGGGCTACCTCGATACTCCGCTTGGCTTTTGCTACCGGTGGCTTCCACCTCGTGGATGGCCAGCCGTAAGCGCCTGGTGGCTGAGACGGCGGCTGCCTTAACGTCACCGCGTCGGCGCTGTTTCCGCCCGGGCGGCGTTCACGCAGCCCTATTGGTTTCGTAACCATACGCTCCCGTGGGCTCACCATGTGCGAGCATGCGGATGTCTCCGGCGGCGGCGAGCAGGAGGACAGCTGCCACGCGGGGGCATCTCCGGCACTGTCGCGCTTTTCTTTTAAGAGAAATCAGAAAGCAAACCGTACACCCAATTCCACTCGCCGGGCAGTCTCCGCGGTGAGCGGTGCGCCCAGCGTCGAGGAAGACAGTATTGTATTCACCGCTGTGACGTTTGTGTGGTTGACCAGGTTCGAGCTTCGTGCGTTGAGGCTGAGCGTGCGCGGGTGATCTTTGTCTCCTGGGTTGAGCGTAAAGATCCTGCTTAAATTGGCATCCAGGTGCAAGACGTCGGGCATGGTTCCCAGATTGCGCGGAACATCCCCGTTCACCGTATTGGTCGTGAGCAATCCAAAGCTGGTACTGTACACGCCGGGCCCGGAAGCAGATGCATAAGATGGCCGATCATTGAAAATGCCATCGCCATTCGCATCCGTGCCGATCGCCATGTTATAGCGCCGGCCATTTCTGGCATCCAGTATCCATGACCATTCGAGCTTATAGGGAAGGTGCAGAGCGCCCGAAGCGACAACCGCATTATCCGCGGCCCAGCTTACCGGTGCGATCTCGCCACGGTTACTGTAGCTCGACTGCGGACTGCCCGCGCTGTCGTCCGCATCTGACTTGGTGTTGACGCGAACATAGTAGACAGAGAGAGTCGCGCGTTTGCCTGTGTTCCGGTCTCCCCCGCCGACGTAAATACACCCGTGTGCGTGGCCGGACTTTTGATACTCCATAACATTTTCGTTGGTGGCCCCTGGCCGTGGCGAAGCGAGTGCGGCAATTGGATCCGGGGGTATCCCCACGCTGCTGCCGATGATCGGGGCATTGATGTTTCTGGTCTGCAACACTCCCCAATGCGAGAAGCAATAGAGCGCTGGCGACACATGCCACCCATCGTGAAAACTACGCTCGATGTTGAGCATTGTCTGAAGCGAGGAAACCTGGTTGAGAACCCGGGGAAACTGATTTACCGTACCCACCTGGATCGAACCAGGAATCGGTACCAACGGATTGAGATAGCTGGGCGAATATACCGTTGTTTGGCGTTGCCGCGCACCATTCAAACGATAAACCTCGGTAGCGTAGTTTTGCGGGTTTGGGTCTTGAAAGATTCCAGCACGGAGGTGAATGACCCAGGCTGATTTGCGGTCGGGCGACCAGGCCAACCCCAGGCGGGGCGACAAGTTGGCGAAGCTGCCGGGCGTCGTCTGCATTTGATAGCGAAGCGCCGTAAGTGCGGTAAGCCGGGGCGCCAGCTTGATCGCATCCTGCCCAAACAATGCAACGCGCCACTGGCTCAGTGGAACCAGAGGCGTACCCGCGGTCACCTGATACGTGGAAGGCGAGCCGCCGGGGAGGTTTAACAGTGCTCGCCGGTACTGTTCCAGCCCATTGATAGAGATCGTCTGCCCGGTAGGATTGTTGTCGGCGTCGAGGCCGGGAGCGCTGCCGCCCCCAAACACAAAGGCGCCGTTAAACGTGTTCGGATCGTAATCATGCACGAAAAAA
>JBARKD010000113.1:0-6649 GCA_049800615.1 Acidobacteriaceae bacterium
CTTCCTTTCGGCTGTGCGGGGTTCCACGCGATGACTTCGATCACGGATTTCGCTCTCTGGGGGAGCGACAGTAAGCCATCGACGGCTTCGTGCCTCGATGCTCTCTCAACGCCAACCGGGTCAAAAATATCCACAGTGCCCTATCGCGCTCGTTGCCCTGGACGTCCCCGAAGACAGCTGGTTCGGGAGACCGCCGTAGTTGACGAGCATGGACTTCGCAAAGGTGATTTGCCAATACCTTTGAGTAATCCTGACGAAGGTCACCATCGTAACAGAAATTGCCGGCCTTGCTTCCCCGTGCGGATCCTCAGGATCGGTCAGGCACGGTTCTGCGCGTCGATGGCATCCTTCAGAGTGCTTTCGACTGCCAGCAAAACCGCCCAGTCGGCCCCGGTAGTAGGATCAGCCCGATAAGAGTTGAGAAGGCGCTGCAGGGCGGCAATCACGTCCTGCGGCTCCATCAAAGAAGGACTGTCGGAGGAGGTTGCGTCTTGATTGACCATATGTACCTCACTGCGAATGCAACGCCCGGGGGGGAGCCGATCAGAACTTCGTCGACTGGCCAAGCGCCATTTGCGAAATGACTCGCCGGTTAACCAGAGAGTAATCAAGCACTCCACTAGTAACCAAACACTATGCACCAGTGATCCGATGGGTGAACACAGTTTAAAACACTTTGGCGCGAAATGGCGTCTGTTTGGGTGCCCGGCACGTTCTTTTGTGTAGTGGTACCGAAAAGAGCATGCCTTAAGTACCCATCATGACGTGTCCCATTTTCAGTGGATGGTGTTTCGGATCGCGGCGATGCCCGCCCCGCCTTCCGATAATCTTTGAGCCATGGTAACCAGGCAAAAGGAGCGGGTTGCGCCGGACCTGGATAGAGAGGCGGTGACTGAAAACTTTCAGGAACAGCTTGCCACCGGACATGCGCAGGACGCGATCGCGGTCAACACGGTCCTGCCGCCGCTCCTCAGCCCACGCGGCCAATTTCTCCGCATGGACAGGTGTATGTGGCGAAATGTGACGCTCTCTGACACGCATGCGCAAAGTTCGCGCATGCGGGATAGCCTGATTGAGGAGAGCGATCTGGCGAACATCGACTTGACGGGCAGTCTCTTTGAAAGGGTTGAGATCCGTGCGACGCGGCTGACCGGTGCTATCTGCGCGGAAGCTCAATTCAAAAGCGTCCTGTTCCGTGACTGCAAACTTGATCTTCTGAGCATGCGTATGACTAATCTACAAACCTGCGTCTTCGAGAACTGCAATCTGACGGAAGCGGATTTCTATGCCGCGGATCTCTCCGAAAACATCTTTCGCGGCTGCGACCTGAGCCGTGCCGATATCTCACAAGCAAAGTTAAAGGGCACGGATATCCGCAATTGCCGCCTGGACGGCATGCGAGGCATGCCTGCGAACACTGAGGGCATGATCATTAGCCCGGACCAGGCGGCTCTGCTCATTACACTGTTCGGAATTCGTGTCCAATGGTGAGATGGTCCACTCCTGTTTACCCCGCCGCGGAACAAGTCCGGCTTAGCCGTTCCTGAGTTCCTCGATAGTGTGTCGCACCGGCAGACCCACCTGATTTACTCAACCCTCCGAGAGCTGGCCCGATTTCCCGGAGCAGCCGTCAGTTTGCGAAGAGCTACGGCTGTTCGCGCGCTGTCTTCCTCAAGCCTCGATGGACGTCGGGTCTTTCTGTGAAGTGCATACGCAGCAAGCAGGATGCGAAAAAATGCAAAGGCAGATACCACCAGCACGCCCGCTCCGGCAATTTTGATCATGAGTGGCGTCCCCGGTGTCTAGAGAACGTTGCAGCCGAGCCCTCGGATTTGTGGAAAACAACACGGTCTAATGAGCGGGAAAGATCGCGTGCATCGCAAAGGCGCCCGCCATACTGGCGAGGAGGGCAGCCGGCATGGCAATGGCTCCCACTTTGAGAAAGTCGATCGCGCCTACGTGGAGATTTTCTTTACGTAATGCCAGCAGCCACAGGATGGTGGCAAGCGAGCCGGTCACGGAAAGATTCGGTCCGAGGTCCACGCCAATCAGGACTGCATTCGCAATGAGACCGTGTGAATGGGTCGCGGTAAGAGTGCTGCCTGCGATCAGACCCAGCGGAAGATTATTTAACAGGTTGTTTGCCACCGCAACCAAGGCGGCGGTGACCATCGACCCGGCAAAGGCGCCCAGAGCTTCCGCACGGTGCAGTAAGGCCTGGGTGATGCGCAGCGCTCCAACGCTCTCCACCGCCTCCACCAGGATGAACAGTGCAGCGACCAGGCCGACCGTAGCCCAGCTGATCTCTTTCGCTAGAGGCAGCGGATTCGACCTGGTGGTGAAACAAACCACGAAGGTAACGCAGAGTGCCGCAATGCAGGTTGGCAGTCCAAGATCACGGTCGAGGGAGGACATTACCAGCAGCACGATGACGACCAGGGCCAGGCCACCAAGGACAAGCTTCCCGCGGCCCTTCAATTTGACTGTTTCCGGCGGGCTCTCGACCGGCGCGCGCAGGTCATTCCTGAAAATCCAGCGGAGCACACAAAAGGTAACCGCAACGGAAAGCAAAGACGGCACAAGGAATGCCCAGAGCCAGCGCCCCAGGGGCGGCATGCCGGAACGAAACACTACGAGATTGGCCGGATTGGAAATGGGCAGCACGAAAGACGCTGCATTGGCGATCATCGCGCAGGCAAAGAGGAATGGCACGGGCTGCACCTTCGCTCGCCGCACCGCGGCCAGCACCGCCGGGGTCAGCACGACCGCCGTCGCGTCATTCGACATGCAGATGGTAACGGCCGTTCCCGCCAGATAGACCAGGGTGAACAAGCGGCCGCACGATCCGTTAGCCGCGGCCACGGAGATGGAAGAAAGCCAATCAAACACCCCATTCTCTTTTGCCAGCTCAGACAACAGCATCATCCCGATCAGAAAGAAGTAGACATCTGTGCCCTTCGCGACAGCTTGCCCCGCCATCCGGAGAGGGATGAGGCGCAATAGAACCAGCGAGGCGGCCCCGCCCCCGACCCAATAAGCCTCGGCTATCTTCCCGGGGCGTATCAGCATCAGCAGGATGCTCAGCGCCGAGATGGTCAGGATGAAGATGGTCGCGATCGAACTGGTCACGTTGCCGCCGATGTGATCGAATCAGGGAGATACCGGCAGGAGAGATGCTCCTTTGCCGGTGACAGGTTTGCCGGCCTTCTTTGTTAAAGCACGGGGGACGACCGCCTGGCTACGGCTTTGCGGCTTGCAATAGGTGTTCCCCTGCTCGAAGATAGGGTCATCACGGGTGGCCTGCGATTGCGGCGGCTCCGGGAACTTCTAGTGTAGTGCGTCGGGCGGAAGATATACCCTCAGCGGCTGAAGCCGGTCTTCCATTCGATTTGAAGGGGCGGGGCTGAAGCCCCGCCCCTTCAACTTCACCTCGATCCGTTTCTTACATGGAAAAACAGCTTTCGCCTACCCCACAAAATTGTCGTCCCGACCGAAGTGGAGGGATCTGCGGTTTACTGAACCGGCGATAGATCTTTATCAAAAACGGTTAAACGCCGGCCTGTGTGACGCACTACACTAGTCACGCGAGTGAAGGATGATCATGACGAGCCTGCAGGAATTCAGATGTGAAGTTTGCGGAATCATCACTAGCAATCCTATCCACTGGTTTGCAATCCAGTGCGGAGACAAGCAGCTTACTGTACACCGATGGGACTTAGACGCGGCGAACGCCCAGGACGCCAGACACTTTTGCGGGGAGGCGCACGCTCAGGTGTACATCAGCCGCTGGTTTGACTCGGTTTGTGCGCCTCCCAGGCCGAACTACGCAGCGCCTTCTCCCGGTAGATAAGAGCACCTATTCAGGAAAGCAGGAAAATGCAAAAGAGAAAACTTGGCAATTCGGATATGGAGTTAACTCCCTTGGGGTTCGGCTCATGGGCAATCGGCGGCGCCGACTGGCAATTCTCATGGGGACCGCAAGATGATAATCATTCGATCGCAGCCATCCACAAGGCGCTGGACCTCGGCATGAACTGGATTGATACCGCCGCGGTGTATGGTCTCGGACATTCGGAAGAGGTAGTCGGGCGAGCACTGAAAACGGCCTCTCACAAGCCCTACATCTTTACCAAGAGCGGTATTGTCTGGGATGAGAAGCGCGAGGTCAGCAACACCCTCAAGCAAATCCGGCGTGAGGTGGAGGATAGTCTTCGCCGCCTTGCCGTAGAAACAATCGACCTCTACCAAATCCATTGGCCGAAGCCGGATGAGGAGATTGAAGAGGCCTGGAGCGTAATGGCGGACCTGAAAAAACAGGGGAAGGTCCGCTGGATTGGCGTTTCCAACTTCAGCGTTGAGCATATGAAGCGCGTCATGAAGATCGCTCCGATCACCTCGAATCAACCTCCTTACTCTATGTTGAACCGGGGGGTCGAAGAAGCGATCCTGCCCTTCTGCCTTGAAAACAATATCGGCGTGATCAACTATGCCCCGATGCACTCCGGCTTACTGACCGGTGCAATGAGTAAGGAACGCGTTGCCAATTTCCCCAGTGATGATTTTCGGCGCAATGCGAAGAATTACCAGGAACCCCTGCTCTCGCGGAATCTGGCCGTGGCGGACTTTCTGGCCAGGATCGGCACACGCCACAGGGTAAGTGCCGGAGTGGTGGCGATTGCCTGGACCCTGCATCATCCCGCCATCACCGCGGCCATCGTGGGCGGCCGCAGCCCAAAGCAGGTGGAAGGAGTGATCCCGGCAGCCGGCTTTCGTTTATCGGAAGAGGAGTATTCCGAGATCCAGGGCTATCTCGCGCAACATGTGGCGTGAATGCGTTGGGGAAAAGCGGAGACGACGGTCCGCATTTCCCCACCCGTTCTTTCTCTGGATGGCATCCGCGTCGCCATCACGGTTGCAATTGATTAGCTATTAGGGGGAGCGGTGGCTTCCTGCTGCTGCCGGTGCGCCTTACGACTCTGCTTGAGTTGCTCGAAGGCTTGTTTTTGGCTGTCCGTCAAGAGCGCTTCAATTTTGCCATTGCTGTCCTGATTGATACCGCGGAGCTTTGCCGTCCTGTCCTGTGGTGCCAGCGTAGTGTCAGAACGCACGCTCTGCACCTGCTGGACGCGATCGGCCAGAATGGGCTCAATCTTCGCAACCTGGTCGGAGTTGAGACCGAGCTTCTTGGCCATCCTCTTTGCCTGGCGCTGGGGGTTGGGAGTGTGGAAAGACTGTGACTGCGCCGGCGCGGCAGGGGCCGCGGTCTGATCGTTGGTCTGATTCTGGGCCAGCACCGTGCCGGCTGAAATTCCAGAAAGCAGAATCGCTCCGAGAGCGAATGAGGGGACGAAGGTTCTCATAATGTAACTCCTTTGGATTAACTTGTAATCGACATCCGTTACGCTTATGAAGACCCTGTTGCCACGAAGAGGTTGCGGTTACCTGGCAAAGTGCTGGAATTGAATCTAACCCAGTTCCATAATGATCGGCGTGTGATCCGAGGGCTTTTCCAAGGCTCGTGGGCCGCGATCGATCTCGCAGCTTTTCAGGCGTTGCGCAATATCCGGTGACAGCAGGAAATGGTCGATGCGAATGCCCCGGTTGTGCTCGAACGCCTGGCGGAAGTAATCCCAGTAGGTAAACTGGCCGGTCTCGTCAGGATGCAGGGATCGGAAGGCATCGACGTAGCCAAGCGCGAGCAGCGCCCGGTATCGTGCGCGCGTCTCCGGCTGAAACAGCGCATCACGTATCCACGAGGCAGGTTTATGGCAATCGATGTCCTCGGGTATGACATTGAAGTCGCCGCCAACCAGAACCGGCAGACCCTGCCCCCGCCAGATGGTCATTTCGTTCACAAACCGGTCCATCCACGCCAGTTTGTAGGCAAACTTTTCGCTACGCACCGGATTGCCGTTGGGAAGATAGATGTTGACCATGCGCATGCCCGCGATGGTCATCTCGAGATAGCGTGCGTGGCTGTCAGCCTCATCCCCCGCCAGCGTCGTGCGGACAGTCTCCATCGGATGGCGCGATAATACCGCCACTCCGTTGTAAGCTTTCTGAGTGACGGCCACGCTCTCATATCCCAGCGCCTGGAAAAGCAGCGCCGGAAACTCATCCGCCTTCAATTCCTGCATCATCAGCACATCCGGTTGCTGTTCCTTTAGCCATGTGCTGACGTGATCGAGCCGGGCCCGGATCGAATTGACATTCCAACTGGCGATTTTCATGCTTACCACCCTCTCATGATCCGTGGGTGTCAGCAAGCAATGCACGGCCCGTCTATCATTGGTAAGAAAGGCGGCGAGGGTAAGAAAGGCGGCGAGTATGTTTGTTCCACGCCCGATCGGCTTTATCAGCAGTCCCTATAACGATTCGAAGCAGATTCCCAAGGGGCTTCATACCCAACACCAGGCGGAGGGTGTGCTCAATGTTTTGCCCGAGTTCGAGGTTGGGCTTACAGACATCGAAGGTTTCTCGCACCTCTTCGTTCTATGGGCATTTCATCGTTCTGAAAGTTTCGATCTGATTGGCAGACCACCCTTTGATGAACGGCCGCACGGTGTGTTTGCCACTCGATCTCCGCGCCGCCCCAATCCCATTGGTCTGACCGTCGTCGAATTGCTGCGCAGGGAGACTGAAAAACTGC
>JBARKD010000114.1:0-2828 GCA_049800615.1 Acidobacteriaceae bacterium
TTACTGAACCGCGACGCAACGGCTGGCTCTACAACAAAATTGTCGTCCCGACCGGAGCTAGCGTAGTGGAGGGACCTGCAGGTTACTGAACCGGCGATAGATCTTTATGGAACCATCGGTTCGCACGCAGCCTGTAAAGCCGTGTCCTGATAAAACCCGGCGTATTTGCGCTCTTTACAGGCCAGCCTTGACGACCGCCGCAAAGGACTGCGGATCCAGGCTCGCGCCGCCGACCAGGGCCCCGTCGATTTCCGGTTGTTCGAGAAGACCTTCCGCATTTTCCGGCTTTACGCTTCCCCCGTATAGGATGCGCAGGTCATCGGCTATGTGCCTCCCGACCAAGCGTGCGACTTCGCTGCGGATGATGAGATGAGATTCACCAGCGATCGCTGGAGTGGCTGTTTTACCCGTGCCGATGGCCCAGATCGGCTCATAAGCAATGATCATGCGGTGCAGCTTCCCGGGGTCGATCCCGTGAAGCGCCAGGCTGATTTGCCGGCAGACTACTTCTTCGGTCTGGCCGCTTTCTCTTTGTTGCTCATGCTCGCCGATGCAAATGATGGGCACGATGTGGTGCTTCAGCGCAGCGATTAGTTTTCTGTTCACATCCTGGTCGGACTCGGCAAAATATTGGCGGCGCTCGGAGTGGCCCAGGATGACGTGCGTCGCGCCAAGCGCGAGAAGCATGGGTGGTGAGATCTCACCGGTATACGCGCCTTCGTCGGCGAAATGCATATTCTGTGCTCCGACCATCACATCAGAGCCTTTGACCGCGTTGATCGTTGTCGCCAGATCGACAAAGGGAGGGCAAATCACAATGTCCCGATGTCTGACGCCTTTCACCAGAGGAAGAAAGGCATCGACGAAACTCTGCGTTTCCGCAGGAGTCTTGTACATTTTCCAATTGCCGGCTATGAGGAGCTTACGCATGCGTGAGAAGTCTCAATGGGATTCGCGATCCTTGTGTTCCTTGACCAGATTGTAGAGTACGGCTAGGGTATGCTTCCGGTCCATGCGGCCGCCGACGCGTACAGCGGTCCAGCAACCCAGAAAACCGAAGATGACGTACCCCAGGGAACCAATCGTCAGCACGAACGAGGGCGGTTTGTCTGCGAACCAATCGCTAAAGGCACCGATGGCATTGAGGGTGGAAATGAAACCCATGAGACCACTCAATGGAAAAGCAATCAGTCCCATGCTGACGCGAAAGCGGTGGCCACGCAAGAACTGGGTGAAGGTGGCCAACAGCCACGCGGTCACTCCCAGAAGGATTCCCGCGAGGAGAATCAGCCACGGGAGTTCCAGGTTAACCACAGCCATGTCCGTTATCGCTGCGCTGCAGAGAGCGCCTCGACGCCGGGAAGGTGTTTGCCTTCGAGAAACTCAAGGGAAGCGCCCCCGCCGGTCGAGATGTGTTTAATCTTATCCGCGAGGCCGGCCTGCTTGACGGCCGAGACAGAGTCGCCGCCCCCCACGATCGTCATTGCGCCGGCATTCTCTGCCAGGGCTTCGGCAACGCCGGTTGTGCCACGGGAAAATGCCGGCATTTCAAAGACACCCATCGGCCCGTTCCACACGATGGTGCGCGCTTTGGCGATTTCGGTCGTGAACAGCTCGATGGTTGCCGGGCCAATGTCCAATGCCATCCAGCCCTCGGGGAAGTCTCCATCTCCCTCGAAGGCACGGACGTGGGCGTCGGCTGCGAATTTGTTCGCGAGCACGTGATCAATGGGCAGAAGAAGGGGCACGCCCTTCCTTTCCGCTTCCTCCAGGGCTTCGCGGGCCAGCTCCAGCTTGTCAACTTCAACCAGCGATTTGCCCACGTTTTGCCCTTTGGCCTTGAGGAAGGTGTAGGCCATGCCGCCCCCGATCAGCAAGGCGTCCACCTTGCTTAGCAGGTTGTGGATGACCGCGATTTTGTCCGACACTTTGGCTCCGCCAAGGATGGCGACGAAAGGCCGTTCCGGATTTTCCAGCGCCTTACCCAGGTAGTTCAGCTCCTTCTCGAGCAACAGCCCCGCGGCAGATTGCGGGACGAAGTGAGTGATGCCCTCGGTTGAGGCGTGCGCGCGGTGAGCGCTTCCGAAGGCGTCATTCACATAGACGTTACACAGGCTGGCGAGTTGTCGCGCGAAATGCATGTCGTTGGCTTCCTCTCCCTGGTGGAAGCGCAAATTCTCGAGCAGCAGCACCTGCCGTGATTCCAGTTGGCGGGCCAACTCGGTGGCAACATCGCCGACACAATCCGGAGAAAAGGCAACATTGACCGATTCGCCCAGCGCGTGGTCTAACATGGTCCGCAGCCGGTCGACAACCGGCCGCAGGCTGTATTTGGGATTGGGTTTTCCCTTGGGACGGCCGAGGTGCGAGGCCACGATCACCTTGGCGTGGTGGCGCAACGCGTACTCGAGCGTCGGCAGAGTTTCCCGGATGCGGGTATCGTCAAGGATCTGCAAACCGCTGTCCGATAGCGGTACGTTGAAGTCTACGCGTACAAAAACGTATTTATTGTTCAGCTCCAGATCGCGGATGGATAGCTTTGCCATGGCGGCTCCTCACGGACAGACTTCTAGAACCCCGCCTTACCGAGGAAGGACACCAGGTCCACCACCCGGTTGGAGTAGCCCCACTCATTGTCGTACCAGCTGATCACCTTGGCCATATTGGTGCCGACCGTCTTGGTCAACGGGCTGTCAACGATCGAGGAAAGCCTGTTGCCCTTGAAGTCGCTCGACACCAGTTCGTTGGTCTCGTAACCGAGAATGCCCTTCATGGGCCCCTCAGAGGCGGCCTTGAGCGCGGCGTTGATGGATTCCTTGGTGACCGAC
>JBARKD010000115.1:0-2418 GCA_049800615.1 Acidobacteriaceae bacterium
GCGAAAGACTGCCTTGAGACCGCGATCAAAGCATGGAAGGACACGTCGGCGAATCCAACACTGTATCCGACATCCAGCGGGCCAGACCGAGAGACTCCCGCAAACGGTGTGCTGGCGGCCTCTCAAGGTGTTGTCTCTGGCGAACAGGGCACTCGCAAACCAAAGAGCATCTCGGGTGCTGCGACAAATTCTGCAGCACCGGCAGCTCCACCGACCGGCTTCGGCCGCGCCCGATCTTTTGTCGGCCTGGACTGGGCCGCGGCTCTGGAATTGACCATTGCCACCAATGGTGCCGAGCCATACAAGTCGCGGCTTAAGGAATTGTTCCCTCAGATGATCACTCCGCAGCAGATGGACCAACGCGGTTGGACCGCAGTTCGGGCATTGCCTTATCTGGCCGCGAGCGCGAAAGATCAAATGCGCGAAGCGGTAAAAACATACATGGCTGGTTTGGACAAGCGGCTGGACGAGACTCCGTTTGGCGTACCCCCGAGCCTCGGCACCTGGGGCGGCTCGGGCGCCGTGGTGGACATGGCGGTCCGAATGTATTTCCTCCACAAGACGTTTCCGGATCTCGTGGGCCCCGAATACACACTACGCGCGGTCAACTACATTCTCGGTACGCACCCGGTATCCAGCACATCGTACGTAGCTGGAGTGGGCACAGTCTCGAAGACGAAGACGTACAGCAACAACCGCGCCGACAACGCTTACATTCCGGGCGCCGTAATTCCGGGATACATCATCATCAAGCCCGATTTTCCGGAGTGCATCGACGACTTCGGATTCCTCTGGTTTGAGGATGAAGCCGTTGTGGCCGGATCGGCAAGCTGGGTGGTGGCCGGCAACGCCGCGAACGCGATCATTACGGAATCGAAGTGACCAAGTGCTAAAGGCGCCCGGCAGCCTCAGAGGAGCGTTGGCTATCTTCTCAAGAAGCGAAACCTACGGAATACTCGCTTGTGGCAGGCTTTTCCCGAGTCGAAATGCGAAAAGATTCTCGTACAATAAACGTACAATGGATCGGGCAATGGGACCTTTTTAGCCCTTGTGGCACTTCCTAGAATCAATAACTTACGTGCTGTCAACATAGTGATTAGTTCGACTCCCGCCGCCTCCACCATACTTACCCCTTTTAGTATCACAAAAATTAACGACCAAACCCTTTTGCGATAGCTGAATCAAAAAGCTATTGCAATGGGCACCAGTCTCGCAAACGCCGGGCAGATCCGATCGGTTGCCGCTCCCACTCGATCCAGAGTCGCACTCTGCAAGCGCAAGTTTTTGCGATTTTTCCCTGAAGGGTTTCGTGATGAGACCTACTTGGATTGGGAACGCGGATATAAGTTGCGGGCACATCAAGAATGGCAATCGGTACTGAATCGTACGGCGTTTCGGTCGAAACTTTCCCAAGGAAAGTTTTTGGATATTGGTGGCGAGGCTATCAGGATTGAGTCGCGCACGAATCTTCTCTTTTCGTTTGAGAAGATGGCCATCCGGGACGCCCTAAAGTCGGAACGAGGGGCGCGGGATTTCGCCGAGGGCCTGTATGCACTTCTCTACGGCCCAGGGAGCCTTCCAACTAAATTTACTCGATGGTGCAATGTTGTCGCAGCACTCCCTCGAAAGCAGAGTCGGGTGCTCACCTGGCCTGTAGCGACCGTGTTCGGATTCATCGCTCAGCCGGAAACTCATATCTTTCTAAAACCCACTGTCACCCGTTTAGCCGCCAGTGAATATGGTTTCGACTTTCGCTACCGCTCTGGACCGGGCTGGGAAACATATTCCAGCCTTCTCCAGTTTGCCCGTCAAATCGGAGAAGACCTCCGTGACCTTCGCCCTCGAGATTTGATCGATATTCAATCGTTCATCTGGGTGCTTGGATCAAATGAGTATTGAAGAGTAAACAGATGTCGATGAAGACTCAGCAGGCTCTTCCAAACAAAGGATTGCTCTGCCTACTGAAGGGTCCGCTTCCACCAGATACATCACTTTCAAGCTGACCCTTCTCATCACCCACTCTACTGAAGCGCCGTGGTTGCTGCTGTGCAAGGCGCCGTGATCGCGGCGGTCGAAGAACGCACAACTGCGTCTTCAAAGGAGCAGAAGAATCGGGTTCCGGTTTGGTTCAACGTTAACGGTTTAGCCATAATGCTGTACGACGGCGTGATGCCGCTCGCAACCGGGCTGCTGCCAATGCCTAGCGTAAAGGTGTAACCGCTCTTGGTTCCGGTGGACAGCGAGCTGTCGATGAAGCATCCAGTCGCGGTTGAAGGCGTGCAAACCGCGCCAGCCGCGCCACCCAACTGAGCCAGCGTGGTGGTAAAACCAAGATTGGAATAGGCGGCGTTGTAAGAAATTTCGGCGGTGTTAATGCTGCGCACCGAGCCTACGGCAGACGACTCGTTGGCGGACATG
>JBARKD010000116.1:0-3027 GCA_049800615.1 Acidobacteriaceae bacterium
CTCCCTGGTAGCCATGTCCCACTCCGAATAGCACAGCCTGCAGACACACGGCTGCCCACTTGCTCCCGGTCAGTGCGCCAAACTGTCGTTGAAAGTAGCCGCGGAACGCGATCTCCTCCGAGATTCCCGCGCTAATCGAAACCGCGATCCAAATAGCAATCTCTAAAGGTTCTCGAGGTAAAAACGTCTGAATCGAAACAGCATGGCTTATGTCGAATACGTGACCCCATAGCTTTTCCACACCAACCCAGATCGCCCATATTCCGAGCGCCAGACCTGCGTCACGCAGAACATCCCTGAGGCTGTTCCACGAACCGCCAATCAGACTCGTCATCGTCACTCCGCGACGGGCGAGCCCTGCGTTTACATATCGGAAAAGGCCGTATTCCATCGCGATTAATGAAAGATAGAGCACGATATGAGATGAGCCGGCGCTCAGAGGATGTGCACTTGCCCGCCGTTGAAAGATTGCGCCGGCAGCGGCAAGGCCCAGGAAGACAAACGCAAGAATGATCGTGTGGAACCAGGGTGCGACCGGCTCGGTTTTTGTGGACAGAGTTTGTGGCATTGCAGCAGTGGGCATCTCATTCCTCCGCACAGCTCCTGGCACGCGGCGCGAAGCGCTCGGAGCGTTGCTGTCATGGCTGTGCGTAGAAGGTATCCACCAAGAGGCGGAAAGTTACAAGAAATGTATGAAATTGTATTTCGGTAGAAGACCACGCTGCGACTGCTGATTGCAGGTTGCGCTGCCAATTGCACGTCATTGCTCCAATAGCTGGCCTCCGCGGATATTTGACTTCGCTCCGGTGGAGGACGATTGGAGATGGCGGAGGTGCTTATCGCATGTGGCGCTCTGGTCGAAGAACCGGATGCCGAACCTTGGGCCCATGCCTATCGCCTGGGCCAAAAAAATGAATCACGGCCCAACTCTTTCGCCGCTAAAGGGCGGTTCAGGGGCGCGCATGAGTTGAGGTCCATGCGGCAATGCATCAGCTTTATTGAGAGGGTGCATAGTCGCCGATGCACACAATGAGCGCATCGGGCTGTAGTCTTCATTTGAGATCTCGACGTCACTTGGTCTTCAGACTCTTGTTGGACAATAGTGGATTGTTGGGATAGCTTCTCAAAGCGCTTATAGGGGAAGGTTGTCAGGAGAGTTTGGCTTTGTCCGAACGATTCTGGCCGACCTTCATCTCGCATTCCCGCGCAGATTACCACACTCGAGACCGCTTCGAAACTGGCCGTGTCCCAAATCTGATTGGCGCACTATTTTATACCCAGAGCTGTCCGATGCTTCGGTTGATAGAGCCCGACCTCGCCTCCACCTGGAAGTCGCATCTTCGTAATGGAACCCCATCGCGCTTCCTGAACCCCAGTGCACACAACGTTGTTCTCTGCGAGATAAGCTATTTCGGCTTTCAGATCGTCGCACATGAAATAGACCTCCTGAGTGCCGCTCTCATTGGAGGGGTGGATCGCGACTTCTGCAGGCGGAAGGGCGAAGATCAGCCAGCCGTGACCCGCATCCACAGATGCGAATTTCAGAACATCCCGAAAAAATGCCCTATCCGCCTCGGCGTTTTCACTGTAGACAATCACATGAGTGCCATAAATCATTTGTCCGCTCCTCAAAAAAGCCTGCTTGGATGTTGTTTAGTCCAACGGGGGGCGCGAGGACTTTACCCCGTGTAAACGGTCCCCTCTTCAACGAAACAAAGGGGATTTCCCCATGGGTCTTCGGCATAGAACGATCGTTCACCCCAAGGGCGCACGATTATGCCGCCTCCAGGTGCATCATGAACTTCCTCACTCGACAGGCAGCCCAACCCCTTTGCTCGGTCAAATGCCGCTTCCAGATTGTTGACCGTAAAGTACAAAGACTTTACCGCCACGTGCGGCTGGCTTTTCGAAGACACATCCAGCACCTGGAGCGTAACAGGGCCACAATCGAAATAGCATCGGCGCCCCGCCTGCTTGCGCCCTTGTACGCCGAGTAATTTCGCGTAGAACGACGTCGCCGCGTCGAGATCTCCGACCTCCAAGTTGAGCCTGAAGAATTGTGGCACGTCAGGCGCTTCGCGCTTTGGTGGCATCGCCTTGATGCCTATTATTTGCTTTTTGGGGGGCATTCTGCAGTCCTTCTCCGCAATGAATCACAGGGTTTTGAAAGTGCGCCAGCCAGTCGCCCACTAGCGCCAATCGCTTTCGCTCAATGCGATAAATCCGCATCCTTCCCGCCCTCTCATGCGTAAGCAGACCCGCAGC
Source organism: Acidobacteriaceae bacterium (assembly GCA_049800615.1). GTDB lineage: Bacteria > Acidobacteriota > Terriglobia > Terriglobales > Acidobacteriaceae > PALSA-350. The sequence goes on from JBARKD010000116.1 coordinate 2,266, forward strand.
TTCAAGAACCTGAAGGTGCCGGGTCGTGGTCTGCCAAGCATGCGCAAATACCGCCGCTATCTCACCGGCAGTCATCGCGCCTCCATTGAAATAGATCGTGAGCAGGATGCGGCGCCGCGCGGCGTGGGCCAGCGCCCCGAATACAGCCTCATACGCATCAAGTCGCGCCGTTGATCTAGGCTTGAGCATCATTGATATTCAGCCATACTGCTAAATAATAGTCAACAACTATTTACTTTTGATCGTCGGGTGAATGGACCACTCATATGTGGGGAACGGTAAACATCTATTTCGCCAAGAGGGATTCTGGGAGTTGATGCCAAATCGCCAATGCTTGACTTGAGGGGATGTAGCCCGGAAACATGCAACCTCTTATTTGCCGAAACTCTTTCGGTATGCACCGGGCGTCACATGTAGGTGTCTGCCGAAGATCCGCCGCAAGGTTTCTGTATTGTTCACCCCTATGCGTCCAGCAATCTCAGCTTGGGACAAACTTGATGTCTCTAGTAGTCGGCGCGCTGCCTCCACACGAAGCGCCTCTAAATGTAGCGCGGGGGTACTCCCAACCGCTTGTTTGAATGCTCTAGAGAAATTGCGGGGGCTCATGGCTACGATACGAGCCATTGCTTTGACCGACAAGTCGGAAGTGAGGTGTTCAGGTAGCCACGTCAGTAAGCCTGCTAAAGCGTTCCTTTCAGCCTTCTGCGCAGTGAGTGTAGCGGAGAATTGCGATTGGCCGCCTGGACGTCTGAGAAACACGAC
>JBARKD010000117.1:0-2032 GCA_049800615.1 Acidobacteriaceae bacterium
AGCCGCAGCAGCGTCAATGCCGCGGCAAAAGCCAATAGGATGCAAAGCAAGCGAGGCCCCTGGTTCCCGTACCCCGCCACCTTGAACACTGCGGCGACGAGCAGCGGATATCCCGGCTCCCGTAGCATAGTCTCGCCCATATTGGGTTCGACCCGGTATCCGTAGCCCTGATCCAGGCTCTTTGCTATCTGGTCATAAAGATCCCCCAAGGTCAACGAGTAGTCCAGTGCGCGGCCTAAGCGCGGGACAACTACCAGGACCATTACCGCGTTCACCAGTAGTCCGGCTAAAAGCAGGGTCACTATGAGGTACTTGGGCGCGGGCGTGAGGAGACCCATGCCAGGGCTCACATCGCCGGTGGAGATTGCTGACGCATACCGAGTCTCTATCATTATTCTTTTTTCTTTATTACAGCACTACTCATTTTGGATCGGGCTTCTTCCAAGTGTAAGTTGCTGTCATCGCGTAGTTCCAGACCGCGCCGACGGCGATTCCGGCGAGTGCTGATAGCCCCCATAACGTGTGCTGCTTGAAGAGATACGATGCAACACCTATGTTGGCCAGCGCACCGAGAGAGCATGCGAGTGCAAATGAAACCAAACCCTTCACCCACCGCCATCCCCTCAAGCGCATGTCTCTGAACGTTAAAGCGTTGTTCAGAGTGAAGTTGCACGCCATGGCTGCGACTGCGGCACATGTCTGGCTAATAGTAAATGGGAAGGACTTCCATCTGAACAATGCCGATAAGACCGCAAAGTGGACGAGGACTCCGATCGTGCCAACGAGTGCGAACGCGACAAATCGGACCGGAACGATGCCGCCTACGAGTTTGTCCGCGAGCAGCATCAGGTACCCCCACATCGCCTGGCTGTCCAGCTTGCTTTCGCCAGCGTGACGAGTGCGAAACTCGTATGGGATCTCCTTCACCCGCACCGTGCTTGGCGAAGATGCGACCAGGTCCAGGAGAATCTTGAATCCGACTTCCGAAAGCTCCCCGACAGCGACATCCAATACCTCTCGGCGCAGAGCAAAAAAACCGCTCATCGGATCCGACAATTCGCGCTTTATTACCACTCGGCTCAGACTAGTGGCGAACCGGCTCATTCTGGCGCGCGACTCGTCCCAGCCCCCGATACCGCCTCCGTTTACATAGCGACTGCCGACGACCAGGTCTGCCTCGTCGGACTTTAGAACCTCCAACATGAGCGGCAGCAGCATTTCGTCGTGTTGACAGTCGCCGTCCATAACGGCAAGGTATGGGGCGGAGCTCGACAGCATCCCCTCGACGCAAGCTGATGAGAGCCCGCGCCTCCCAACTCGCTGGATGCAGCGTACGCGTGGATCGCGCTGCGCGATTTCGCGGATTTGCGCCGCGGTTCTGTCAGGCGAATTGTCATCCACGAAAATAACCTCCCATGCTATTCCCCGGAGGCAGCGGTCGAGGCGGCTTACGACCTCTTCTACGTTTTCCCGCTCGTTAAATGTTGGGACGATCACGGATAATTCCGTGGTGGCGGCTGCGACGTCCTGTCCTGACACAAAATTGGCCACTTGGCTTTGCATTTGAGCTCCTTCCCGGTCTGATGAGGCTGGGTTTTGCACCATGCGCTGTTTCGCCGCAGCCCAATACGCGCCCTATTGATGCGCACGAGGTTGCGGCAACTCCAGCGACAGGGCTTCGGCTAATCCTTTGTTGGTATGGCTCCGGTCGCAATCAAAATGAAGCCGTACGATAGGTTCGAGAGTATTTCTCTTGTGGTACCACCGCGAAGACAGCCCGGCCGGGCCGGGGTGTTATCTGCTGTCGATGAAAAGGCGGTGAATCAGCTATACTGTGAGGAGGGTGTGAATCTCACTGGTGTAGTTTTTCCCCTCCACTAGGTGACCGCGAACGACTGCCTCAACGGCGCGGCGATCCCAGTATGGGCGGGAAAGCGTGCGTTCATCGAGCAGCATCTCGCGTACATACTTTGAAAGGGCGTCTCGATACCAGACTCGAAAATGGTAATACTTATGCCGGCCGAGGAAGAGC
>JBARKD010000118.1:0-5847 GCA_049800615.1 Acidobacteriaceae bacterium
ACATGGCGGGAGAAGGGAGGGAGGCGAGGCTCACTTCCCCCTACTTTAGCAGCTGTAATGTATTGCTTCCCCTTTTACAGGTCCCACATCTAATATGTAGCGCATGATCAGAGGTGAGAACAGGCCGATGCGGGGAAACGAGTCTAAGAGCAATCGGCTTGCCAGAGCTCCTGAAAGCGCGCAACTTTTTTAAGAAAGTGCTGTTCAAACAGGATAGGCACCCTAAGATAACCTGGAGTGCCGCAGTACCGCCAAAGCGGTTGGTTAGGTTAGCAAGTTGCCTTGGCGCGGAGGTTGACAATGAAATTTCTGAGATATCTTCTTCTGCTCGGCGCCTTCGTGGTTCCGGCCGCGCTGGTAGCGATGCCCGCTCAAGCCCAGATCGGTGTGGGCGTCGGGGTCGGATATGGTGGCGATTACGGCTATGGCTATGGGTATCCGGGCATCGCACCAGCATGCAGCTGGGGCTACTATTCGTATTACCCCTATGCGTGCGCACCCTACGGCTACTATGGTCCTAGCTGGTTCGTCGGCGGCTTATTCATTGGCGCCGGCCCCTGGTATCGTGGCTATTGGGGTCGCGGTGGATATGGATATTATGGCCGCGGTGGATACTATGGTGGATATCGCGGTGGTGTAGCGTACCGTGGTGGGGTCGGATACGCCCGCGGCGGGTATAACTCCTTCCATGGCGGATCTACCGGCTACGCCGGCGGTGCTCATTCGTTCGCAGGCGGCGCAGGAGCCGTCCATAGCGGCGGTTACGCCGGAGGCGCTGGGTTCCACGGTGGCGGCAACGTCGGTGGCGGCGGATTTCATGGCGGACCCGCTGGTGGCGGTGGAGGCGGCTTCCATGGTGGTGGCGGCGGTTTCCACGGTGGTGGAGGCGGCGGACACCGCTAAGTTAGCAAGACGTTCCTAAAGAGACGGTCGGCGATTTCGCCGGCCGTTTTCTTTTGCAGGATAAGCCCGGGGTTCTTTTATGAGGCGACCAGGGCAGACGCCATTTCGGCGATTCGCCGTGCGGCCCCAGGATGAGCAAAGGCTCGGGCGTGAGCCGACATGGCTCGCAATGCATCGCGGTTTTCGAGGAGGCCGGTCAGGACTTCCAGCAGGCTCGGTGCTGTCATCTCATGCTCTAACAACATTTTAGCGGCTCCGCCCTGGACCAGGACCTCGGCATTTTTTCGCTGATGATCGTCCGCGGCCTGGGGAAACGGTACCAGCAGGGATGGTTTGCCGCTGGCGGCGAGCTCGGCAACGGTGCTGGCTCCGCTGCGGGCCAGGATCAGATCCGATGCGGCAAATTGCCGGGGCATGTCCTCGAGAAAGGCTTGCACCTGCCAGCGGCCTGGGGGTGCGCCGCCGGCAGCGTAGGCCGCCTGGGTCGTTTCCGCATGACGAGCGCCCGCCTGGTGCAGGATGGTGAGGCCGGGAACGGCATCGAGCAGAGCTCCGGCGATCTCGGGCATTCTTTGATTCAGCGCCCGCGCGCCCTGGCTTCCGCCCATTACGAGCAAGCGAGGCGCCGCTTCCTCAGGCCGGGGCGGAAGAGCGAAGAACTCCGAGCGAACCGGGATTCCTGTAAGCTCCGCGTTACGGAAGAAGGACAAAGTGGGAGCGAAGTTGACTGCGGCCGCGTTGATTCGCTTACCAATCAGCCGGTTGGCAAGACCGGGGACAGCATTCGGCTCGAACGCCAGGGTCGGCACCCGGCGCAGCAAGGCAGCCAACATGGCCGGCCCGGAAGCGTATCCACCCACACCGATCATTACCTGGGGTTTCCAACGGCGAAGAAGTCCCAGGCAGTAGAGGACGCCGCGCGGCAGAGCGACCAGGGTCTTGAGCTTCGTCGCCAGACTGACCCGGTTAAGCTGGCCGACCTCAATGAGCTCCAGGCGATAACCAGCCTGGGGCACCAGGCGTGTCTCCATTCCCTTGGCTGTGCCGATGAAGCAGATTTCTGCCGCGTGGGCAGACTTGAGCGCGTCGGCAATGGCCAAGGCTGGAATGACATGGCCGCCCGTACCGCCACCGGCAATCATGACCCGCATGCCCGTCAGTCGATTTCCCGGGTTAGGCTCAGCAGCACACCAGTACTGGCGAGCGTGAAGAACAACGATGTTCCACCGTAGGAGACGAAGGGCAAGGTGATGCCTTTGGTCGGAACCAAAGCCAGCACGACGCTGATGTTGAAGAAAGCCTGGATGAGAATGGTCGCGGTAATGCCAAAGGCCAGAAAGCGGGCAAAGACATCTTTGGAGAGACTGGCGGCGCGTAGTCCCCTGAAGCCAAGGGCGACGAACAAAGCGATGATCGCGAGAGCTCCGATCAGGCCGAGCTCTTCGGCGATGTTGGCAAAGATGAAGTCTGTGTGTGGCTGGGGCAGGTAAAAGAGCTTTTGGCGCCCTTCCATAAATCCCAAACCATGTAAGCCGCCGGTGCCAACCGCGATCAGCGATTGGATGGTATGAAAGCCCGATCCCTGTGGGTCGGCTTCGGGGTTCAGGAAAGCCATCATGCGGGCTCGGCGCCAGGGGACGCGAAAGAGGAGGATGTACAACACGGGCGCGGCGGCCAGCAAGGCGTAGCCGAAATATTTCAACTCCGCACCGGCCAGATAAAAGATGAGCCCAGTGACCGCGGCGCAAACCAGGGCGGTACCGAGGTCAGGTTCTTTGAGGATGAGCAGAATGAAAACCAGCGGCGGAAGAGCCGCGGGCAATACCGTGTTGCGCCAATCGCGGATGGATTGCAACTTGTCCTGCAGAAACCAGGCAAGGAAGAGAACGAGGACGGGCTTGGCGATTTCCGACGGTTGAAAGGAGCCGCCGCCAAAGCGGATCCAGCGATGGGTGTTATGTGAGTCGCGCAGCAGAAACACGCCGAGCAGGAGCAAGGTGGTTACGGCCACCGCGGGAAAAACTACGATGGGGCGGTTGAACCTGCGGTAATCGATGCGCATCACCAGGATCATGGTGATCAGGCCAAGGACCGCCCAGCCCATCTGGCGTAACACGAAGAAATAGGGAGAGCCCCAGCGGTCCTCGGCCATCACGGCGGATGCGCTGAACACCATCAGCAGGCCGGCGAAGACCAGCAGGACAGTGATGCCGAAGAGCCATTTATCGACTCCTACACGCTTTGCCATACGCCTGCTCCGCGGCGCGAAAGCACCGCCTGCTTGAAGGTTCTTCCCCGTTGTTCGTAATTTTCAAACTGATCGAAGCTGGAGCAGGCGGGGGCCAACAGGACTACATCTCCAGCAAGTGCCTGACCGGCTGCCTGATCGACAGCAGCGTCGATCGTCCCTGCCCGGACGACTTTGGCCACCCCGGCGATCTGGCTTTCGATCTTTTCCGCCGCCGATCCGACCGTGTACACCGCCTTAACCCTCGACTGCAGGAGTGGATTGAGCTGGGTGTAGTCGGAGTTTTTATCTTTTCCGCCAAGGATCAGGTGAATGTTTCCGGGGAACGCGGCAATGGCTTTCGCGGTGGCATCCACATTGGTGGCTTTGGAATCGTTGTAGTAGTCGACCCCTTGAATGGACGCAACGAATTCAAGCCGATGCTCGACCGCATGGAACGAGGCGACAGCGCGGGCGATGACCTCAGGGCTTACCCCTGCGACACTGGCGGCACAAACAGCAGCCAGTACATTCTCAACGTTGTGATCACCCTTGAGGGGGATCTCCGAGACGGGAAGCACGGCTACCGGCGAGCTCTGCTCGGAGGCACGATACAAAATCAAACCGTTGCGAAGGAAAGCGCCGCGGCGAACGATGTTGTTGCGGCTGAACCAAAATACCCGCGAACGCGCCCGGCTGGCTGCCTGCTGCGTGACAGCATCGTCACCATTCAGGATCAGGGTGTCTTCGCTGGTTTGCTTGGCGAAGATTTTTTCTTTCATGGAGACGTAATTTTCAAAAGTGCCGTGGCGGTCGAGATGATCGGGCGTGATGTTGAGGATGATCGCGATGCGGGGATGGAAGCTTTCCGTGGTTTCGAGTTGGAAACTGGAGACCTCGAGCACCGACCAGGCGCCGGCTGAACTCTGCTCGACGACCTCGATGACGGGCAGGCCGATATTGCCGGCGACGAGCATGGTCAGCCCCGCGGCGGAGAAGATTTCGCCGCACAACGTTGTAGTGGTGGTTTTTCCGTTAGAGCCGGTAATCGCGAGCACGTTGCCTTGAAGGAAGCGGGCGGCCAGTTCGAGCTCACCGATGATGGGCAATCCGAGGGTGCGCACCTGAACCAGCTCGGGCGTGGACAATGGCACTCCGGGGGAGACCACGATGAGATCCTGGCGACGGAACGTCAGCAGTCCATGGCCTCCGGCCTCGACCGAAATACCGGCCTCCAGCAAGGATGGAATTTCATTGCTCAACGCCTGAGCGCTGCGCAAATCCGAGACTGTGACCTGGGCGCCGCGGCGGCGCAGAAAGAGCGCCGCGGCAAGCCCCGACTTGCCTAGGCCAACGACCAATACTTTTTTTCCTCTCAGTTCCATCCAGTGGTTCCCGTTGCTCAACGTAATTTGAGGGTGGTGAGCGCGAAGAGCGCAAACACCAGCGCAATAATCCAAAAGCGCACGATTACCTTGGACTCCGACCAGCCCATCAGCTCGAAGTGATGGTGAAGCGGCGCCATCTTGAAGATACGCTTTTTGCGCAGCTTGTAACTGCCTACCTGGAGGATGACACTGATCGCCTCCAAGACGAAAATTCCGCCGATGAATGGCAACAACAACTCCTGTTTGATAACCACGGCAACGGTCCCGATGGCGCCCCCGAGAGCCAGGGAGCCGACGTCGCCCATGAAGACTTCAGCGGGGTGAGCGTTGTACCACAGAAAGCCGATACTAGCGCCGACCATCGCTCCGCAGAAAACGGTGACTTCGCTGACCATGGGCATGCGCTGCAACTCCAGGTATTCGGAGAAGACGGCATTTCCGCTGACGTAGGTCAACACGGTCAGCGCCGCGGCCGCGATGATGGTACAACCGATGGCCAGGCCATCCAGGCCGTCCGTGAGGTTCACGGCATTGCTCGCGCCGGCAATGACGAGCGTGACGAAGAGGATAAAAGGCAACCAGGAGAGGACGCCCAGATGAGGAATTGCTCCCAGGATATGTATTGATAAATCGGGACGAAAGCGCTTGAGGAACGGCACCATGAGGTGGGTGGAGTACATGCCTTCACTGCGCATCGCGAGCAGAATTATCGCGATGGCGGATCCGGCCAGAACCTGCATGGACATTTTCTGTCGTGTCGTGAGCCCGAGATTGCGGCGCTTGATGACTTTAATGTAGTCGTCGGCAAAGCCGATGGCGCCGAAGGCAATGGTGGAGAGCATCACCAGCCAGACGAAGGGATTGCTCAGATCGCTCCACAGCAGGGTGGGCAAAAGGATGGCGATCGCGATGAGCACGCCACCCATGGTTGGGGTGCCGGCTTTTTTCTGATGGTCTTTGGGACCTTCCTCGCGGATGTACTGGCCAAAGTGAAACTCACGCAGCTTCTCAATGACGAACGGCCCGATCAACAGGGCGATGAGCATGGCAGTGAGGCTAGCGAAGGCGGTGCGAAACGTCAGATACCGGAAAATGCGGAAAGGTCTGAAGTAGGGAAAAAGTTTTTGATAAAGGAGCCAGTAAAGCAAACTTCCTCCGCCGCCTGCGAGACTTCCCGAGGCTATCTTACAGGCGTTCGCGGGCGCGCCATGGCTGGTTTTCAGCACGAACCATGAGGGCAACTAGGAAGCGTTACCGGGAAGACGTTAGCAAAGCAGACAGAATTGTCATCCCGACCGAAGCGAACCCGGATTTCCCGTTACTCTGCAC
>JBARKD010000119.1:0-14163 GCA_049800615.1 Acidobacteriaceae bacterium
GACCATAAGATTGCTGCGGTTGCCAGTCATATTCAGCCGGGGCCCGACGCCAAGGTGGTCTACGTGGCCGGGTTCTATGTGACGCCTGGTCTGGTGGACATTCATATCCATGCTTTTGCCGGCTCAGGCGAGGCGCACTCCTATGTCGGCGATCATGGCCTGTACCCGGACGGATTTACCCTGCGCAGCGGAGTAACCACCGCTGTCGATGCCGGAAGCTCCGGCTGGAAGAACTTCCCTGAATTCAAGGACCGCATCATCGACCGCTCCATTACGCGTGTCCTTGCATTTATCAACATTGTGGGCGCCGGCATGCGGCCTAAGTATGAACAGAACCTGGACGAAATGGATGCGCAGGCGGCCGCCGCGGAGGCGCTGAAATATCCGCAGGTCATTGTAGGCATCAAGACCGCGCACTATAACGGCCCCGATTGGACCCCGGTAGAACATGCGGTGCAGGCTGGAACGATCGCCAACATCCCGGTGATGGTGGATTTTGGAGCCTTCCGTCCTGAGCGCCCGTACGAGGAACTGGTGACCTCCAAACTGCGTCCCGGGGATATTTCCACTCACATGTATCTGGAGGATGTGCCCATGCTCGATGGGGAAGGAAAAGTCCGGTCCTACCTTTTCGCTGCGAGGGAACGGGGCGTGATCTTCGATGTTGGCCATGGTGGCGGCAGCTTCCTCTTTCGCCAGGCCGCGCCTGCCATCCGCCAGCATTTTGTTCCCGATTCAATTTCGACCGATCTGCACAACGACAGCATGAACTCCGGCATGAAGAACATGCTGAATGTCATGTCGAAGTTTCTGAACCTTGGCATTCCGCTCGAAGACGTAATCCGCATGTCCACATCCAATCCGGCCCATGAAATCAAGCACGACGAACTCGGCAATCTTTCTATCGGTTCCGATGCGGATGTCGCCGTGTTGAACCTGGAGAAGGGGCATTTTGGCTTTGTGGATACCTATGGCGCGCGCATGACGGGCGGCGAGAAGCTGGTTTGCGAAATGACCGTGCGTGATGGCCGAGTCGTGTGGGACTTGAACGGCATCACCCGCGAAGATTGGACCAAGTTAGGCCATTATGGCCAGCAAGGCTCGAAGGTCTGGGATAACACCATCGTCGACCCTTAGCCGCTTGGGACTAAGTGCACGCGCAGGTGGGGAAACTACACCGGCCCTTGGGGCTCCTTCGCGAAGCCCTATTCTGCTCTCAAGGCCTCAACCGGATTCACCGCCGCCGCGCGTCGCGCCGGCAAATAGCTGGCGAGCGCCGCCGCGGTTGCTAAAAGCACCAGCACCGAAATATAGGTAAACGGATCCAGCGGGCTAACCCCGAACAGCAGCGACTTGAGCAGGCGCATCAGGCCCGCGGCCGCAATCAGGCCGGCTGCGATCCCGATTCCGGTTAGCATCAGCGCTGAGCGAACAAATAGCCACCGTAGGTGTCCCGCCCGCTCCCCAAGCGCCAGGCGAATGCCGATTTCCCGCCGCCGTTGAGAAACGGCATAGGAAATGACACCGTAGATGCCGATCGAACCGAGCGCAAAGGCCATGGTACCCGCAATGCCAAGCATCACCAGCGTGAACGAAGTACGCGCCAGCGATTGGTTGTAAATCTCTCCCATGGTCCGCATGGAAGCAACGGGCAGGTTTGCGTTCACTGACCAGACGGCCTGCCGTACCTCGTTTAGGAATCCCTCGCTTCCTGCGCGGTTGCTGCGTATGACAAAGGTGACGGACCGGGCGGCGTCAAAGGTTCCTGGCCCGTACATGCCCTCGGACATGGAGGCCCAATACGCGAAAGCAGGCGCCTTCTCCTGCACCCCATTGTCGCGAACATCCTGGACTACGCCGATTACCTCGTTCCACGGCGCGCCGGGCATTCCGCGAATTCGCTTGCCGATCGCTGCGCCCGGGGATCCCCACGTTTCGCGAGCGAGGTTCTCGGAGACGAGAGCATAATGCCTGCGCCCGTAGACTTCCGTCCAGGTAAGGTCGCGTCCGGCAATCATCCTTGTTCCCAACGTCCGGAAATAGTCAGGAGAGATGTAGTTGAAGAGGCGCATGGGGCTATCCGGACCCATCTTCTGCCCCTCGATTTCGATCGAGTTCCAGTTCACCTGCAGCCCTTCCATCGGCACACCGCTCGCGAACCCCACCGAGCGGACGCCGGGAATCGCGGCCAGCTTATCGACAATGTTGTTTTGCGTCCTCGTCACCATCTGCGGGTCGGCAATCAGCGACGACGGAATCGAGATGCGCAGGGTCTGGACATGTTCGGCCCGCGCAAACCCAGGATCGACATGCCGCAGTGCCTGGAACGTGCGGATCATCAGCACGGCGCTTACGAGCAGCACAAGAGCCATGGCCACCTGGGACACCACCAGCAAATTACGAGAATGCTGGCGTTCCCGGCTGACGCTCGCCGTGCGCCCGGCTCCGCGAAGCGCGGTGCTGGCCCGAATTCCAGCGAATTTCAAGGTCGGAAGGGCGCCGAAAAAAAGGCCTGCGAGCACAGACAGGAAAAGAGTGAACCAGAGGGATCGGCCATCGAGCGAGATTTCACTCAAGCGTGGGAGGTTGGCGGGACCAATGGCCACCAGAAGCCGCAAACCTCCGTAGGCGACGGCAATCCCGAGGATTCCACCCAGGATTCCCAGGCACAAACTCTCGAGCAGCAGTTCCCAGGCGATGCGAACGCGTCCGGCGCCGAGCGCGGCCCGGATCGCCAGTTCCTGCTGGCGGGAGTCGGCGCGCACCAGCAGCAAGTTGGCCACGTTCGTGCACGTAATCAACATGACTACGCCGATGGTGGCCATCACCACCCACAAGGCATTGCCGACATCACCGATGACTTCCTGCTTCAGCGGACGAAGAGCGGGTGCGACCTTCCACTCCTTCTCGAAAATATGGGTATCCACGCCTTTGATTCCCGGGCCCCACGACCACGAATCCATCCAGATGGGTAGCATGCGGGCAACATCCGCATCTGCCTGGGCGAGGGAGACTCCTGGTTTGAGCCGGGCTACAGCCTGAAAGCCGAAACCGGGGAGTGCCTGGTTGGTGCGATCGAAGGCCACCGGCGCAAGCAGGTCGAAGTCCTGGCTGACGATGCGAAAGCCCTTCGGCATAACCCCGACAATTTCCCATGGCTGCGAGTCCACTTCGAGGGTGCGTCCAATTACGGAGCGGTCTCCGCCGAAGTGCTCCTGCCAGTAACCGTAACTGAGCATGATCCTCTTTGGGCCATGAGGAATCTGATCGTCCGGTAACAGCCACCGCCCGAGCGCGGGTGGAACACTGAACGCCTGCAGCACGCCGTCGCTGATCCTGGTGATGCGCACTTCATGCGGCTGTGCCAGGCCCGTGACATTGGCATTCCCGTTCACCCACACCCCTAAGGATTGGAATGCGCGATTATGGTCGCTGAAGGTGATATACATCGAGGGCGATAGACGAAGGCCGCTGGAGAAGTCCGCCAGCCCGGCGGCTCCCGGAGCAATGAGCCTCAGCGCCACCAGCTGATCCGGATCCGGATAGGGTAGGGCTTTGAACAGTACGCTGTTGAGCACGCTGAAGACGGCGGTATTGGCGCCAATTCCTATCGCCAGCGTCAGAAGGACGGTCGCGGCGAATGCAGGCGAATGCCGCAGGCGCCGGAACACGAGCTTCAAATCCGTTACGAGAGATTCCACCAGCGGCCACTGCCACACCTCGCGGCTGCGCTCTTCGAGAAGAGTCGGATTTCCAAACGCGCGGCGGGCCGCCAGTTCCGCCTCTTCCCGGCTCATTCCTTCGGCAACGAACCGCTCCGTCCGTTCTTCCAGGTGAAGGCGAACTTCCTCGGCGAGGTCATCGCACATTCTTTTGCGGCGAAACATATCGGTCAGCCACTTCATATATCTTTCCTCTAAGATTCTCCCGGATTGAGGACCAATGCGACACCCTGAAACATGCGCTCGAAACTCGAGATTTCTTCCTCCAGATGGCGCAGGCCGGCAGGAGTGATCTGATAAATCCTTACCTTGCGATTCGTCGAGGAGACTCCCCACCTGGCCTTGACCAGGTTGGTCTTGAGCAGGCGTTGCAGCGCGGGGTAGAGTGAGCCCTCCTCCACCTGGAGCAGGTTGTTGGACCGCTGCTGGATATGCTGCACCAGCGCATAGCCGTGGGCGGGCTGGCGGCGAAGCGACTCGAGGATCATCATCTCAAGGGCGCCAGGGAACAAATCGCGAGCAGGAGATTTTGCCATAGGCCTATTCACTTAAGGCATAGAGTAAACAAGGGTAGAGAATTTTGTCAAGTGATTCGCTCCGGCCGATCTGCAGTTTCTCTATGGCGACAGAACGGCTGGTTCTACAACAGAATTGTCGTCCCGACCGAAGCGTAGCGAAGCGGAGAGATCTGCGGTTTCTCTTACCGCGACAAAAACGGCTGGCTCTACAACAAAATTGTCGTCTCGAGGACTCGAGACTTGCGTGAAGCAAGCAAAGGGCGGGATGAACGATCCGTTGGTTGTTCATCCTGAGCGGAACGGCGAGTGGGAGCGGGTCGCATCTCGTATGATTAAGGCAGGCATTTGAGCACAAACGCCGGGTCAGGCGTCCTACAACTTGGGAAAAGGGACCACGATCTACTGGGACGATGATGAGCGAGGCGGCGGCAAACCGGGGTAAGAAGCGTGAAGCACGCGGTAAAAGAGATCAGAACGCCCCTGGCAGCAAATCACAAAAGGAAAAACTGGAAATGGACGCCCTTCGCCGGGGCGCGATCAGCGCTTTCATTTTGTTCCACCTGGTCGCCATTGCCTGCGTGGCTATTCCGGCGAAAACACTCGCCGGCGCGAAAGACTTGTTTATGCCCTACATGCGTTGGAGCGGGCTGTTCCAATCCTGGGATATGTTCGCTCCCGAACCGCAGTCTGTCGATTCCTATCTCAAAGCGGTGGTCATCACGCGCGATCACCATATCAAGGTGTGGTCCTTTCCCAGGATGGAGGAGCTTTCTCTTTTTCAGAAATTTCGCAAAGAACGATACCGCAAGTTTGCCGAGGTCCTGCCTCAACCGCAATTTGCGCCTCTCTGGCCCGATGTGGCCAGTCATGTCGCGAGATTTTTCAATAGCCCGGCCGACCCTCCGGAGAAAATACTTCTCATCCAGTTCCAAACCAAGATCGGCGCGGATTCGCGGGAACCGGAACCAACTGCCAGGCCGAACGTTTTTTACGACGATTACCTTCAGCCTGGGGATCTCAAATGACGCTCCAAGCGTGGGTTAAAGCCTGGAATCGCTTTTTCTTCACACCCCAATCACCGGTTCCTCTCGCTTTGTTCCGTATCGTTTACGGCATTTGTGTTTCGATCACTCTCCTGCTGCTGCACGCCGACTGGCTGGATTGGTACGGTGTTCGAGGCTGGGCCGCGTTATCGAGCATCCGGCAGATTGAACCGGGCATGCGGCTCAACCTGTTTACGGTGATGCCGCGGGACGATCGATGGATTGCCGCATTCTTCTGGGTTGCTCTGCTGTGCGCGGTGTTTCTAACCCTGGGCGTCTTCACGCGCGTGAGCAGTGTGGCCCTCTTTCTCTGTCTCACCTCGATGGATCAGAGAAACCTCCTTATGCTTCACGGCGGGGACACGTTTTTGCGTGTCGCCGGATTCTTTCTGATGTTTGCTCCGGCAGGGGCGGCGCTTTCGATAGACCGGCTGGTGAGGACACACCGCGGGATGGAAAGTCCGGTGATTCGGCCCAGAGCCCCGTGGGCACAACGAATGATACAAATCGAAATGGCCTTCATGTACTTCACATCCTTCTGGTGGAAGATGAAGGGTCACGCCTGGCTGAACGGCACGGCGCTTTACTACGTAATCCATCTTCACTCGATCACGCGCTTTCCCGTACCACAGTGGATACAGTCCGCGGCCCTATTGAGACTGGGAGCCTGGTTCACCCTTGTCCTCGAGTTTTCTCTCGGAGTACTCATCTGGTTCAGGCCCTTCCGCTATCCCCTTTTGCTCCTCGGGATACTCTTTCATCTGGGCATCGATTACGCGCTGAACCTGCCCATGTTCTCGTGGGACGTCCTGACGGCTTATATCCTTTTTGTGGATCCAGCGGATCTGGATCGCTGCTGGCTTGCCATCCGGCGCCGCCTGGAGCCTGGAGCTTGGAGCCGATCGGTCTCCAGGGTCAACTAATCCAGGATCAACTAACGGGATCGGCGAAGAAGTGACGGCGTCCTTCGCTGCGGCTTGTACATGCCACGCCTTGACAGAAAGAATTCCGCATCGCTAATCTTCTATACCAAGAAGTCTAGGCTTCAGCAATATGCCCAGAAATGACCTGCAAGGTACCCTCGATCTGCTGGTTCTGACCACCCTCTCGCAAGTGGGTCCCCTGCACGGCTATGCAATCGTGCTGCACATCCAGACCGTATCCGGCGAGTTGCTGCATGTCGAGGAGGGCTCTCTCTATCCGGCGCTCCATCGCATGCAGCAGGAGGGGTCTATCGTTTCGGAGTGGGCAGTGACCGAGTCAGGACGAAAAGCCAAATACTACCGCCTGACCGCTGCCGGCCGCAGGCAGTTGCAGAAAGCCGAAAGCAGCTTCGAACAGCTGGTAAAGGGTGTGCGCGCCGTGTTGCGTTACGCGTGAGGTGGTGCTTTGTCGTTGTTTCGCCGTGTTTACAATCTTCTCCGTCGCTCCCGCTTGCAGCACGAGATCGATGCCGAACTCGAGTCGCACGTCGAGATGCGAACCGCGCACAACATCGACGCCGGCATGTCTCGAGAGGAGTCTCGCCGGGACGCTCTTCTGAGGCTCGGTAACCCTGTCGTCATGAGGGAGAGGACGACCGCCGCGGATACCGCTCTTGTTCTTGATACCCTGTTCCGGGACGCGCGCTATGCCTGGCGCCAGCTCCGTAAATCACCTGCCTTTACCGTCTCTGTGATTGTTACTCTTGCCCTGGGCATCGGGGTCAACATCGCTGTATTCAGCATTGTCGACGCGGTGCTCTTGCGGCCGTTGCCGTACAAGAATTCCGGCCGGCTGGTCGTTATTTGGCAAACAGATGCCGCGCATCGTGGAACCGGGGCATGGTTCGATCCCTATCGCGAGTATGAAGAATGGAAGCGAAGCAGCAACAGCTTCGAAGAACTGGCCGCCATGAGCTGGGCTACCGATGGCCAAACCTTGACCTGGCACGACAAGCCAGTCGGCATTTTGGCGATGCCTGCGAGCGTGGATTTCTTCTCGCTGCTCGGGGCTGACGCGCAGCTGGGCAGGACCTTCCATACAATGGACTTGAGCAGGCCCTGCACCCTGGTCCTCTCGTATCCATTCTGGAAGGAAAAGCTCGGCTCACCCGGCGACATCGTGGGCCAGATGCTGACCGTAGATCGCTCCAGTTGTTTCATTGCGGGCGTGATGCCGCAGAACTTTGCCTTCTATCCCAAAGCGGCGAATGCCTGGTCGCTGATTACCCCTTCAAGCCCCTATATCAAAAAACCGTGGTACTCGATGACGGGTGTCTTTGGCTTGTTAAAGCCGGGCGTAACCCATGCCCAGGCGGAAGCCGAGCTCAACGCGATCGAGAAGAGAATCTTGCCCGAAGGCCCTCCCGCGATGCTTTCCCTTCTCGGATCCGCCACGCCCATCGTTCTGGATCTGCAGGACAATTTCACCTGGCTTGCGGGAAGAGAGCTGCGCAAAGGCCTCTGGGTGTTATCGGGCGCCGTCAGCCTGGTATTGCTGATCGCATGTTTGAATCTGGCCAACCTGATGCTGAACCGTGCGGATGCGCGCTCACGCGAAATGGCCATTCGCGCCGCCATTGGTTCCAGCCGCGTTCGGCTCGTGCGCCAGATGTTGATTGAATCTCTGATGCTGGCCATCTGCGGAACAGGCATGGGCGTCCTTCTGGCCGTCGTGCTGCTTCGCTGGTTTCGTGCCGTCAGCCCGGTCGAACTACCACCGGGACACGCCGTTTCCCTCAACTGGCAAGTGCTCCTATACGCCGTCATCCTGAGTATTCTTTCCGCCATTGGTTTCGGGCTGATACCGGCCTGGCGGGCATCGCGCGTCGACCTGATCGCAGTTCTCAAGAGCAGCGCGCCCGGCGCGGGCGCCAACCCTTCCGCACAGCGCATGTCTGAAGTGCTGGTTGTGTCCCAGATCGCGATCTCATTGCTGCTCTTTGTTACAGCCGGGCTGCTGGGAGCAAGCCTGCGCAACATGGCAGCCACCCGGTTGGGTTACCGTACGGATCGCGTGCTGACCGCGGGCGTGAATCTGGACCACGAGCGCTATGCGGATCCCGATGCCAGATCAAGATTCGCACAAGTCTTGACGGACAAAATCTCCGCGCTTCCTGAAGTAGAGGCAGTCGCGATGGCATCGGCGTTTACTCCCAGCGGAGAAAGTCCATTGTCCATCGAAGGCGATGCTTCGGCATTTTCCGCCGGCGGTATCGCCGCCCAGAGTGTCAGCGGAAATTTTTTCTCAGCCATGCGCATTCCATTGTTGGCCGGAAGGTTTTTTGACGCACGCGATCTCAGAAATACTCAGCCGGTTGCGATTGTGAACCGGGCGTTGGCAAGCAAATATTTCCCGAACACAAATCCGGTCGGACGATCCCTCAAATTAAGCCGGGCGGACGATACATCGGAGCCCTGGCTGACGGTGGTCGGAGTTGTGGCCGGCGTGAAGACAACGACCGTTTTTCAGGAGATGGGCTACATAGAACAACCGGCCGTCTATCGTCCACTCCCACAGTCTCCGCCGCAATCTGTTTCCCTGATGGTTCTAGCGAAAGACAGGCCGCTTGGTTTGGTCGAGGGAATCGAGGAGCGGCTTGCCACGTTAGATCGGGGCCTTTTGCTAACAGACGTCAGCACGATGAAAGACCAGCAATCAGCCGCGCTGGCCCATCCTCGTTTCCGTGCCCTGCTTTTCAGCAGTTTCGCGTTCCTGGCCCTGGTTGTGGCGCTCGTCGGCCTATACGGGGTTGTGTCGCAAATGATCACCCAGAGAACCCGCGAAATTGCCATCCGTATGGCGCTCGGTGCAACCCGTAAAGAGGTGCTGGGCAGTGTGGTTCGCAAGACCTGTGTGTTGGCTATTTTCGGGATCCTTATAGGTATTGCCGCTTCGGCCATCGGCGAGCGAATGTTGGCAGGTTTATTGTATGGGGTGCGTGCGGAAAACTTCGTCATGTTCGCCGCGGCGTCGGCCATATGGATGCTCACGGGGTTGGTAGCATGTTGGAACCCGGCCCGCAGGGCAGCAAACATTGATCCTATGCAGGTGCTTCGCGGCGAGTAAGGCGCGTGGTTCCCTCTGGCCCTGAACGTTGCTGGCTTGCCATCCTGCGCCGCCCTGCCTCAAACCGCATACGTAGCTGTTGAGACATTCTCGAGCTCAGCCGCGGAGTCGGTGTCCAGGTAAACCGTAATATCCGGATGGGTGCGGAGAATCGTGGACGGGCAATCCGTCGAGATGGCTTCTTGCACGGTACGCCGAATAATCTTCGCCTTGCGAGGACCGGGCACCGATGCAATCAGTTTCGGCACGCGCATGACCGTCGGGATGGTAAGCGTGAGCGCTCGTTCCGGCGCATCCTGCCAGGTTGGGAACCAGCCTTCCGCAGCCTGCTGCTGGCGGCACGTCTGGTCCAACGAAACAATCTTCATCTCCAGTGGATCCTGAAAGTCTGCCTCGGCGGGCTCATTGAAAGCGACGTGACCATTTTCGCCGATCCCCAAAAGGCATAGCTGGGGTTCGGCGACGTGCATTTCCTTCACGTAGTTCCGGCATACGGCTTCAAGATCGAGCGCGGTCCCGTCCATCTCGAAAAAGGCTGCCATCTCCACTTGCTGCGTCAGGCGGTCGCGTAAGAATTGGCGAAACGACGCCGGATGGTTCTGGTCCAGCCCAACATATTCATCCAGGTGAAAGCCGCGTACCTTCTTCCAGGGCAAGCCCGGGGTCGAGGTAAGAAAGGCCAGCGTGTCGAACTGGGCCGCGCCGGTGGCAAAGATCACGCCAATCCGTTCCTGCAGCTGTGCCAGGCGCTGCAGCTCCTCGGCGACTGCCCGCGCAGCCGCTTCCCCCGCGGCACGCTTGCTGGGGTAGACTTTCAGTTTCATTTTCCCCGCGGTGTGCGAGGTGACGCCGTCTTTCGTTTCCATCGCCGGCTCCTCCAAAAATGCAATACGCCGTACGTGCTCCCTTTTATCACGAACCAAGCGTTGCTCTCCAGTGAAGGCGGCCATGGCGATAGCTCGGCGCTCTGTATTCACACCCAAGACCCGAAAGGTGGGGTAACCTCAGAAAGCAATAACACTAAAATCGCGTTGTCAGATCCAACTCGTTCATTGTAAAAGAAGACAAACAAAATCATTTCTCCTGCCCTGGCAGGTTACTCGCCGTTGCAGTTACCCTCTACTGCCGGAGGATCTTCTTGGTTGCTGCTTTGCGTCGCTCTCTCTCCCTGGCCGTCACTTCGATCATGGTTCTTTCCGGGGTTCACGGTTTTGCGGATTCCTGGACCAAACCCACTCCTGAAGAATTACAGATGACGTCGGAGCCGGCGGCTCCCGGCGCGGCGGCAATTTACCTGTTGCGCAATGAAAACGCGGATGACAAATTGCATGTTCACATCACTTATGTCCGGCTCAAGATTCTTACCGAGAAAGGCAAGCAATACGCGGATCAGGAAATCTCTTACCAGAGCAAGCAATTCAGGATCTTTGGCGTCGAGGGCCGTACCATCCACAGTGACGGCACAGTGATCCCGTTCACCGGGAAGCCATACGTAAAATTCCTGGAGAAGAACCGAAGCGAAAAATACAAAGCCACAGTTTTCACCATGCCTGACGTGCAGGTGGGCAGCATTCTCGAATACCGGTACGTCCTTGCCTATGACAGCAACCTGGTCGTCTCACCCCGTTGGTATCTGCAGGGTCCTCTTTTTGTGCGTAAGGCCCACTTTCAATTCGTCCCCAGCGACCGGGCTCTCCAGGACGGCCACGGTGGCGTTTTACGGGGGCACTATGCCTACGCAGCCGTTCTCCCGCCAGAGAGCAAGGTGGTCTACTCTCCGGCCGGTAAGTTCTATACCATCGACGCGGCCAATATTCCTGCCTTGGCCGAGGAGGAGTTCATGCCTCCGATGCGTAACTACTCCTACCACGCCCTCTTCTACTACACCACAGCCAGGACAACGGACGAATACTGGTCGAACGAAGGGAAATACTGGTCAAAGGGCGTAGATAAGTTTCTTGACGAAGGTAAGCTATCCTCCGCGGTGAACCAGATCGTTGCTCCGGCGGATACTCCGGCACAAAAACTGCAAAAGATTTATGGCGCAGTGATGAAGGTGGAAAACACCAGCTTCACCCGGGAGCGAAGCGAAGCCGAGGACAAGGCCGAGGGCCTCAGAATCAGGTCTGCGGCCGATATCTGGGAGCAAAAGCGGGGGAATCGAGACGAGATCACACGTCTCTTCGTGGGTCTTGCCCGCGCTGCCGGTTTCAAAGCGTACGTAGGGGTCGTAACCAACCGCGATCGCAATCTTTTCCTGCCGGAATATCTCGACATGGGGCAACTGGATGACGACATCGCCATCGTGGAGCTTAACGGCAAGGACGAGTTCTTCGACCCTGGCGAACGTTACGCTGCCTTCGGCGAACTGCACTGGAAGCACACCGCCACTCGCGGGATTCGGCAGATCGACAGGGGTACGGTGGTCTTCGATACGCCCATAGCGGGTTACAAGTCGAACAACGAGATTCGATCGGCCAACCTCGAAATCGAGCCGGACGGCAAAGTGAGCGGCAGTATCCGCATCATCCTCACCGGGAGCCGAGCTCTGCCTTGGCGTGAGTCCGCCCTGCAGAACGGTGAAGACGAAGTCAAATCGGATCTTGAAAAAACCGTGCAGCGCGAGATGCCGCCTGGCATCGACGTGAAGACCGATCATCTTCTCGGACTCACAGACTGGGAGACGAATTTTCAGTGCGTGCTCAAGGTTTCCGGGTCCATGGGAACGGCGACGGCGAAGCGAGTCTTTCTGCCCGCAACCTTTTTCGCCGCCACTAGTCTCCCGCTGTTCGCCCTGGACAAGAGAACCATGCCTGTCGATCTTAGCTACGCTTATGAAATGCAGGACACGGTATCGATCAAACTCCCGCCGGCCTTTGAAGTCGAAAGTCTCCCCAAGGACACCGAGTTCACGTTTCTTCAAATGGCGCTTTACCGGGCGAAGTTTACTCACGAACCCGGCGTGGTAAACAGCGCGCGGGTGTTCGTTCTTGGCAATCCGATTTACCGGGCCGAGGAATATCCGCAGCTCAAAGACTTCTACGAGAAGGTCAATACAAAGGATAAGGAACCTGCTGTGCTGGAGTTTGTCAAAACAGCTTCGACAGGCTCAGTGGGAAGCAAGACTCCGTGAGAGGCCACACAGGCTTTGCGTTGCCGGCTCTGCCGCTGCTTTGCTTGATGGCTCTCACAACCCCGGCTGCATTTGCAGGGAATAGCGTTCCCGATTGGGTCATTCAGTCCGCCCAGTCCGCGCAGTCTGCGCCGGGCGCAGCGCCGTTCTATCCGGCAAACACCCAGGCGTTGGTGCTGCTGGATGACCGGCTGGTGACAGTAGGCCCCGATGGAAGAGATACGGAACGGTTCCGGCGCGTGCTTAAAATACTGCGTCCTCAAGGACGCGAGTACGCGAAGATTGTCGCCCATTACTCTAAAGACGAAAAGCTCGATTACTTTCATGCCTGGAGCATCGCTCCGGATGGCCATCAGTACACGGTCAAGGATCAGGACGTACACGACCAATCGCTCGGGGAATGGGGAATTCTCTACGATGATCTGCGGGGCAAAATCGTCACGCCGGCGGGAGCCGATCCGGGCGGCGTCATCGCCTATGAAGTACAACGCCACGTAGCCGGCTATGGTACGCAGGAGCAGTCCTGGGACTTTCAACAAGACCTTCCTGTAACTCGCTCGATCCTGGAAATCGACCTGCCATCCAACTGGAGCTACTACGCGGCGTGGCTGCATCACGAAGCCGCACCTCCCAGCGAGGTAGGGTCTAACCGCCTGCGTTGGGAGCTGCACAACATTGCCGCCGTCGATCTAACCGATGTGCCGATGGCTCCCTCGCCCTATGCATTGGCTGCGAGCATGGTTGTCCACTACGGCGCGCAGACGCTGCCCTCCGGCGATCAGCGGTGGACGGAGATCGGCAACTGGTACGAAACCTTGGCCTCGGGACGCACAGAAGCTCCCCTGGAAATTGCCGTCAAAGCGCGCCAGGTTGCCCCTTCGCAGGAGTTCAAGGGAAAGATCCAGGGCATAGCCGGCTTCATGCAGCGAGAGATTCGCTATGTCGGTATCGAAATCGGCGTGGGCGGTCTCCAGCCGCATCCTGCTGTAGACGTTTTTAGATACCGTTATGGAGATTGCAAGGATAAGGTAACTCTGCTCATCGCCATGTTGAATGCGGTGGGCGTGCGCGCCACCTGGGTGCTGGTGGACACCGATCGGGGCGTTATCGATCCTGCGTTACCGTCCATTCGCGGCAATCACGCAATTGCCGCCATCGAGATGCCCGCGGGCTACAGGGATCCGGACCTGCGTGCGGTGGTTACGGCTCGTACGGGAAGGCAGTACCTGATCTTCGATCCGACCGACACCTACACCCCAATCGGTCTGTTGCGCTCCAATCTGCAGGGCAGCTACGGAATTCTGGTAGCAGGTAACGATAGCCAGGTGATTCAATTGCCCACACTTTCTCCTGATGCGGATGTTGTCGATCGCACTGCCTCGTTCGTTTTGACCGCTAACGGCACCCTAAAGGGAACAGTGACGGAGGCGCGCTTCGGGGAAGCAGCCCGCCGCTATCGTCGCCTCTACAACGAAGAAGGGGAGAAGGAGCAGAACGAAGACATGGCGAGGCGGTTGCAGACGGATTTTTCCAGCTTCACGGTCGAGTCGAATACCGCCCAGAATGCCGGCGAAATGAACAAGAGCGTGGTGCTGAAATTTTCCTTCACGGCAAATGCCTACGCCCAGCCCAGCGGGGATTTGTTGCTCGTCCGGCCTCGCGTTCTAGGCCGTGACGCCAGACCCTTCCATGCCGAC
>JBARKD010000120.1:0-8488 GCA_049800615.1 Acidobacteriaceae bacterium
AGGCGAGGTCCTTGGCCCCAACCATGATCGGGATCACGAAATTCCCCACGGTCGCCGGAACAGAGGGCACCAGGAAGAGGAAGACCATGATCACGCCGTGCATGGTAAAGAGCTTGTTGTAGGTATCAGAAGCAACCAGGTCGCCCTGCGGGGTCAACAGCTCCAGACGGATGAGCCCGGCAAAGGCCCCGCCGAGAAAGAAGAAAAAGGTAATCGAGATCAGGTAGAGCATGGCGATGCGTTTGTGATCGCCGGTGAGCAGCCAGCTCTTAATGCCGTACTCGCTGTTAAGGTAACTTACTTTGGGTAGCTGAGCCGTTTCCTGATCTGGAAGCGTGACAATGGTACTCATTGGTTCACCGTCCCCGGCACACTGGGTGCCGTACGACCCGCCTTTGCGGGTGCATTCATTGCGGGCGAGCCAGAACTGGACGCGCCGGCCTGCCCAGGAGCAAGTTGACTGGCGGTCAACGTCTGCTGGATGCGATAGTTCGAGTTGAGATTCTTGACGTATTCCACCAGGTCGATCAGCCCCTCTTCGCTCACCTGCCCCTGGTAGGTGGGCATGATGGGGGCGTAGCCTTGCATCTGGTGCGCCGATGGGTTGAGGATGGCCTCGCGGAGAAATGCGTCATTGGCGGTAACCGTCGATCCGTCCGCCATTTGAAGCCTGGATCCGTAAACCTGCGCCAGGTTCGGACCGCGCGCCGTGGCCGCACCGGAATGACAGGAGCTGCACCCCAGGCTGGCAAAAAGACGTTCTCCGTTTTGCGCCAGCGAGGCGCCGCTGGTGCTGCCTGCGGCCCATTTCTCGTAGTCGTCCGGGGTCATGGCAACGATCTCTCCAACCATCGCGGAATGATCCGTTCCGCAATATTGGGTACAAAACAAATGATAGGTCCCCGTCGCCGTTGCTTCAAACCACACGGTTGAGTATCGGCCGGGAATCACTTCCCGCTTCACGCGAAACGCGGGTATCGAGAAGCTGTGGAATACATCCTGCGAAATCATGGTCAGCTGCACAGGGTGGTTGATGGGAATGTGCAGAGAATCGATCTCGTGCTGCCCGCCGGGGTGCTCCGCCTTCCACATCCACTGCTTGCCGACAATATAGATATTCATGGCGTTGGTGGGCGGGTTGTAGATACGGAAATAGAGCAGCGCGCCCCAGACGAAACAGACCATGAACAAGGCCAGTGGGATGATCGTCCAGGTTGCCTCGAGGAGGGTCGAACCTTCAATCTGCGTGGCAACGGGGTTTTTCTCTTTGCGATAGAGGATGGAGAAGCCAAACACCAGCATGCCCACCGCGATCAGGCCGACAGCCGAGATCCCCCACAGGAAGAAGTAAAAAGCGTCCATGTAGGGCGAGATAGCCGAAGCCTCGGGCGGAAAGAGGGCAGAGTTCGTCAGCCAATGAATCAGAAACTGCCACAACACTGGACTTATATGCATCGTTACCTTTTACCCTTGAAATCCCGGCGAAAACTCACCAGCATGAAGCCCCCTAAACACAGAGCAGTTAACATGCACCCTGCCTGCACGATCCGGGCCACCACCAGGCTGTGGCGGTTCAGCTTTGGATCGTAGCGATAGCAGTACGTCAAAATATTGTCTACGGGGCTGCCGATGGTATTGTGTGACGCTTCCACCAGTCCGAGCCGTAAATCCCGAGGCGAATATTCAACGCCGAGATAGTACTGGGCCATCCGGCCCTCGGGGGTAACCACTTCGATGGAGCTGGCATGGGCAAACATTGGCGGCTTGCCCGCCGGCTGGGGTAGACGCACATAGCCGAAACCGACCGCCTGAGCCAGCGCCTTGATCGCGGGCTGTTCTCCGGTGAGGAAGTGCCAGCCGGCTGCCGTTTCCGGCCGGCCATAGCGCCGCACATATTCGGCCTTCTTGGCCGCGGCGATTTGCGGTGTCTCGGCCGGATCGATGCTTACGATGACAATCTGGAAATCCTTGCCTGGCGTCAGGTTCACCATTTCGAGCGCACCCACCAAGCCATTCAGGTCTTCCATGCAAAGAATCTGGCACTGATAGTAGACCAGCGAGAGGATCACAGGAACCTTGCCGAAGTAGTTCCGCAGCTGGACGGTTTTTCCGGTCTCATCGCGAAACGTCGCATCCAGGGGCAGCTGCTGGCCTAGCCGCTGGTCGATTTTTACGGTATTGAGAATGTCGGGCAGACGATCCTGGGCGGGATCGCCCATGCTTTTGTCGCCGTAGGGTGCGACCTGGGCAAACGCGGTCGCCGCCGGCGGCAACAGCATCGCCGCCGCGAGCAAGAACCGGATTGTGCCCTTTCTCTGCATACCTCTGCCTTTATGGTATCGCGCTGGATCCTGGCGCTGGATCCTGGAACAGACGCGAACGTCCTACATGCCCCCAGGGGCTAAAGCCCAAAACATTTGCGGCTCGACGAAGCCGTCGGCTTTGGCCAATCAGCGATTCGGGGCCAGCGCCGCCTGCTCGCCAGGTTTTTCGCCCCGCATTCGTTGCTGCTCCAAAGTCTCGAGATACTGTTGTTCGTACCCAGTGCGGGCAAAGCCATCGGTAAGCGGCGCAGTGACCACCGGGATCCGGTCGCCTGCCATCAATGGTTCCGTCTGCTCCGCGGACGCAACCGGCAGTCTATCGGCCACCAATTCCATTGCTCGCGCTATCGGTATGCGTATTTTGCCGCTCGACCGGTCAATCCAGCTGTAATGATCGAGCAGCAGATCTTCGCGCGCGTGCATTTCCGCGATTTCCAGGTTGCCGTCGTCGGTCTGCAACCGGGGGGTTGGGAAGCGCTGCACCATCTGATTCAACTGTTGCTGTTCCATAACCGCGCTCGATGTCAGGTCCTCACGCTTACCTTTCGGCGTGGCGCCAATCTCATTCCATCGGTTGGGCGGCCCGTCGCTCTTCACGATGGCGGTGTTGATGACCTTGCCCATGCCAAAACAGAAGATGAAGAAGACCCCGACGAACGCGAACAGGGACGCAAGAAAAACCACAATGCCGTTGACGTTGACGTCGGTGACTTCATAGCCGGGGGAATCGACCCCTGGGTTTTGCGGTTCGATGGGATCATGCGTGGGCATGGTCAGGCTCCAGAATTTCTGCCAGGTGGGGATCGTTGGTCTGGATGAGCGGGCGCTTCTGCAATTCGCCAAAGTAGAACCACAGCCAGATCGACATGACGACCACCGGGACGGTCATGTACTCGAGAATGCCGAAACTGAAGTGCAGATTGCGCCGGGCATCGGCGAAATTAGGTTCGATCAGCCAGAAGAGATCCCAGCAGCGGGCGAAGATCATGATTTTGCAGACCAGGATCAAGCGTTCCTTATTGCGCTTGATATCGCGCGAAAGCAGCAGCGTAAAGGGAATGAACCAGTGAAACAGCACGTCCAGCGAGGCGATCACGTCCCAATTGCCGCGCAGCCGGTCGAGGTACCAGGGAATCTCATCCGGCAGGTTGCCCGACCAGATGATCAAAAACTGGGAGAAGCCAATGTACATATTGAGCATCACGAAGGCGAAGGACAGCTTGCCCAGGTCGAGCTGCTCGGTTTGTCGCAGCACCGTGTGCATGGGTTCCGCCCGGGAGAGACGCAGCACCGTAATGATCGAAATAGCCAGCACCGCATAGCCCTGGCCGACCAGGAACTGAAAGCCCCACATGGTGGAGTACCAGGTTGGATCAAGCGACATCATCCAGTCGACCGCGGCAACGGTCATGGTGATCGCGTAGACGAGGATTCCGAAGCCGCTCAGATTTTCCAGCCTGACCTGCCAGAAGCGAACATTAGGACGCGGGTCGGCGTCCCGCTCCAAACCCCACTTATTCAGCAGATACATGTAAAAGAACCAGATCGCGAAAAGAACCAGCGTCTGAATCCAGACCCCGGGAACGTTGAGCATGGGACGCTTGAACGCAATCGCGTGCGCCTGATCGGGGTTAATAAGATGCTGCCGCAGCGCCTGCACGGGGTCGCTGTACTTCGCCCACAAATACAGGGTCTTCATGAAGACGCCGATGGGCAGAAAGAGCACGAGGACAAGAGGCAGGGTGCGGGTCATGGCCTCGAGCGGCCTGCGGATGAGCAAGCCCCACTTGCCTCCGCTGACGTACTGCACCATCAGCAATGCCAGGCCGCCAATGGCAAAACCCCAGCAAAGGATGAAGCCAAGCAGATAGGAACGCAGCAGGTGATTAATGCCGTCATGATCCACGGTGGCCGCAAGAAAAGCGAGCACGATGGACAACACGGCAAAGATGCCGCCGACAACCATCGCCCGGCGCCGCCATGCCTGGAGTAGCAAGGGAGAATTCAGCTCGGTGGGTAGCGTCTTTTGGTGGGAATGATGAGCCATGTCTTTTACCTGGTTCCCGGATTCAAGCCCTTGGGCTTGACTGCGTTGCCGCTGGTGGCAGGGCCGGCACTGGGCTGGCTCATTGCGGGGAACGCGCTATCTCCCGTGGCCGGGGCATTTCCCGGCATGCCCTGGTTGGCGTCGGGTGGAAGCGCGGAAACCGCCGTGGGCGGAAGTATCCACGGCTCAGCGAAGGCAGCGGGCAATCCTTCACGCTCAGCAATGTCCTTGAGGTTTTCCACCTGGGTTCCGGAAGGAACATCGTTTTCCCTGGCGTTCTGGCTAACCTGCAAAGCGCGGATGTACGAGGCAACGGCCCAGCGGTCCGCGGGGGTGATCTGTGCGGAATAATCCGGCATAGCCCCGTATCCGTTGGTCATGACGTAAAAGTAGTGACCCAGGGGCTCAGCCAGGATGCGCGCGCTGTGGAAGTTGCCGGCCGCTTTATAGCCTCTCTGCACGATCATTCCGGCGCCATTGCCCACGCGGGAATGGCAGGGGGTGCAGTAGATATTGAAGCGCTCCTGGCCGCGCTCGAGAACAGCCTTGGTGGCCGGGAAGGGCATCGCGTCCGCTTCCTTGCCGTCGATCAAGCCGGTGTAGAAGAAGCTGTCTTCATCCAGCTGGCCGCGTGCCACCGTGTGGGCAACCTGCGGGCGCACGGAACGTCCGTCGGCAAAGAAGGTGGTGCTGCGTTGAGGAAAAAATTTGGGCTGATCCTGCATGTCCTGGCGGCAGCCAGCGCATACCAATGCCAACAGGCCCAGACTGAGCAGCCGGAATCCGGCGCCTGAGCGGCCAGAGGCAGAGCACACCGCGATCACGAGATTAATACTCCACCTCCACTACCGAGACTGGCCGAAAGCCTTCGAGAAACGTGCGCGACTCGGCAAGTTCGAACTTAGGATCGTTGGCCTCCAGGCATAGGAAGAATTTGTCGGTGGTCGCGCCGGTGCGGAAATTCGGAGCATTGAACAGCGGGTGATAGGGCGCCGGCAGGCCGCACAGGGCCAGCATGCCGAAAGCGGCTGACAGACCTGCCCAGAGGATCGTCCATTCGTAGGCCGGAATCACGAAGGCCGGCCAGGAAAAGAGAGGGCGACCCGCGATGTTCAGGGGATAGGCGAACACGGCGACCCAGGTTTCAAACAGGAACATGGCAGCGAGGCCCATCAATCCCCCGACCACGCAGACGAAAGAAACGTAATTGCGATGGAAGCCGATCGCCTCGGCCGCTTCTTCGACGGCGTAGGGCGTATAACAATCCATCCGCCGCCAACCCGCGTCATAGGCTGCCTGGGCAGCGGTCACCAGCTCGCCAGGCGTATCGAATTCCGCCAAGAGTCCGTACACTCCTTCGCGCACAGGCATCAGTCACCCGCCTCCAGCGGTTCGGGTTCCGCCTTGATTTTGGCCTGAGGCAGCATCATGCGTATCTCAGACATGGGAATCATGGGCAGGAACCGGATAAAGAGAAAGAAAAGAGCGGTAAACAATCCCAGGGTGCCGAGAAGGATCGCATAGTCCCAGCGGGTCGCTTTATAGGTGCCCCAGGATGAGGGTAGAAAGTCGCGATAGAGGCTGGTGACAATGATGACAAAGCGCTCGAACCACATGCCCGTGTTGACGATGAGCGACATGACGAACATCTTGGACGGGCTCACGCGGAAGCTGCGCAACCACAGCAGCTGCGGCAAAGCGATGTTGCAGGTGATCAGGACCCAATAGGCCCAGCCGATGGGCCCGAACATGCGATTCCACATCATGAAGAATTCCCAATGGCTGGCCGAGTACCAGGACATGAATACTTCCATCGAGTAGCCGTAGGCGACGATAAGCCCGGTGGCCAGCATGACCTTGCCCATGTTGTCGAGATGGCGAATCGTGATCAAGCCTTCCAGGTGATAAAACTTGCGGATCGGAATAGCGAGCGTGATCACCATGGCAAAGCCGGAATAGATAGCGCCGGCCACAAAATAGGGCGGGAAGATGGTGGTATGCCAGCCCGGCAGGATGGCGACGGCGAAATCGAAGCTGATGACGCTGTGCACCGACAGGACCAGAGGGGTCGCTAAACCCGCCAGGAGCAAGGATGCTGTCTCGTAACGCATCCAATGCCGCACCGAGCCGCGCCAGCCAAGGGAAAGCATTCCAAAACAGTATTGAGCCAGCCTGGTCTTCGCGTTGTCGCGCATGGTGCCCAAATCGGGAATCATGCCGATGTACCAGAAAACTACGGAGATGGTGGCGTAGGTCGAGACCGCAAAGACGTCCCACAGCAGTGGGGATCGGAACTGAGGCCACACGTCCATCGTGTTGGGATAGGGAAGCAGCCAGTATCCCAGCCACGGGCGGCCTACGTGGATGAGGGGAAACAAACCGGCGCAGATCACGGCAAAGATCGTCATGGCCTCGGCAAACCGGTTGATGGAATTACGCCACTGCTGCTTGAAGAGCAGAAGGATGGCGGAGATGAGCGTGCCGGCATGGCCAATACCGATCCACCACACAAAATTGATAATGGCAAAGCCCCAAGCTACGGGGATGGTGATTCCCCAGATGCCGACGCCCTTGAGGAACAGCCAGGTCAGCGCCGTAAACAGGACAACAACGATCCCGCCCGCTATGGTGAAGCCGAAGAACCAGCCCAGCGGGGTGTGCGGTGTGAGCACAATCCGGGCAATAATGTCGGTGACTGACTTGAAGGTAAATCCGGGCGCAATGACCCTGAATTCGCCTGTTTTAGGATCCAGCTGCGGATCATTCACCGGTAGTTCTGGTTTGGTCGCCATCCCGCGCTAACCTCTCAACTTTTTTCCGGCGCGTGCTCGGTGCGCGCCTCGGCCAATTCCGGATTGGGGTTCAAGACCTCCGCGATATACGTCGTGCGGGGACGAGTGTTGAGGTCCGCCAACACTCCATAGTTGCGCGGCTGCAATTTCAACTTTCTGACCGCGCTCGCGCGATCGTTCACATTGCCGAAGACAATCGCGTTGGTGGGGCAGGCCTGCTGGCAAGCGGTGACGACTTCGCCGTCGCGAATTTCCCGGTTTTCCTTGTCGGCGGAAATCTTCGCGGCGATAATCCTCTGCGTGCAGTAGCTGCATTTTTCCATGACACCGCGGCTGCGAACAGTGACGTCGGGATTGCGCATCAGCTTGAGACTTTCGGTCTCGAAATCCGAGTAGAGAAGGAAGTTGAAGCGGCGCACCTTGTAGGGACAGTTGTTGGAGCAGTAGCGGACCCCTACGCAGCGGTTGTAGACCATGACGTTGAGGCCTTCCGGAGAGTGGACTGTGGCTCCTACCGGACAAACCTGTTCGCAAGGCGCGTTTTCGCACTGCTGGCACGTCATGGGCTGGAAATGCGCCCTGGGCGTTTCCAGATCGCCCTCGTAATACGTATCGATGCGGATCCACTGCATGATGCGGCCGACTTCGGTGTTGTGCTTGCCGACCACCGCGATATTGTTTTCCGCATAGCAACTCACAACGCAGGCGTTGCACCCCACACACGAGTTCTGATCGATCGCCATGCCCCAGGCGTTTTTGTCATAACGCCAGTTACTGAACATGCTCTCCGTCGGCGCCGGATCTTCCGGCACCCCCTCTTCCTCGTGAGCGAAGTTAGGATTTTGCTTGAATTCGTCCAGCGTGGCGTAGCGGATGATGCCACGATCAATGGCTTCATTGCCTTCGATGGAGTGCGTCCCACTGCCATCGCCGCCCACATATTTTGCGCGCTGATCAATATAGTGGCTCTTTGGAATCGCGAGGCCCCATTCGCTGCCGGTTTTGCGGACGGTCGCGCCGGTTGCGAAGAGCGGTGAGCCAGAAGGCCGGATGAGATAGGCATTGAAGCCGACGCCACCTGCGACGCGGCCAGTGGCGCGTCCCTGCCCCAGATGAACGGTGATCGAACCGTCGGGATGACCGGGCACGGCGAGCGCGGGAGCCAGAACCTTCTTGCCGTTCAGCGTGATCTCGATGACGGCATGCTCGGCTACGTCCAGCTTCGCAAGTGTTGCCTGGCTCATCAGCGCGGCATTGTCCCAGGAAAGGTTGGTGATGGGACGGGGGATCTCCTGCAACCAGCCGACGTTGGCATAACGCCCGTC
>JBARKD010000121.1:0-6610 GCA_049800615.1 Acidobacteriaceae bacterium
GTTCGACTTGGTTGAGCCAAGAGGAATAGGTCGGTGTGTAGTGGACTTGGAAGCGAGGTCGTTGGGCCAACCATGCACGCACTTTGGCATGCTTGTGGGTGGCGTAGTTATCCACGATCAAATGCACATCCAGATGTTGAGGAACGGCACCATCGATGCGTTTGAGAAAGCTAAGAAATTCCTGGTGTCGATGCCGGGGCTTGCAGTCGGTGAATACGGTTCCAGTGGCGATATCGAGGGCAGCAAACAGGGTGGTGGTGCCATGGCGAACGTAGTCATGCGTGTGGAAACGTCTTTCGGCACTCGCAGCCCAGCTTCGTGGCGGGCCCGAATGGCGCCGATGGCCGCGATATCGTTGAATGCAAATAGCGCGGTGAAATTCCTGTTGCGCGAAAGTAACGCCTTCATCGGTCCGTAACCAGCGGTCTATCGTAGAGCTGACTGATTCCGGGTTCAAGTTAGGTCTCCCTGAAGCACACGCGTGCGGGAGCGTATTGTATCGTTCAGCCCGGCGAGCGAGGTGTTCAATTCTCTCGCGCTGCCGGCGACTGGGCACCGATTTCCGTGCCTCAGTCGATGTCCTGTTGAATCGGCGATACATGCGACCTTGCGTAGACTTGATAGCTGCCCCACATTCAGTTGGGCAAGGTGACACGAAGTACGCTGGAAGATGTCGATAGGCTTCACTCAATGCGCCGTGCGGTCTTCCCGTTTGGAAACTCGCTTGTGCCAGAACAGGACAGAGGGGGCGTCGATTCGATGTTGCAGCTTCTGGTGGCGATGCCGGTTCGACTATGGTTGAGTTAGGGTGTGTGCCCCGCGTTTGCACCGGACTTCCGGCGTCAGTTGGCTTAAGGGAACACCGTGAAACCAAACAAAGACGAATTCCACCTGTCGTTAATCCAGGCCATCAACCACGCCTCCCCGGACGGCATCCTGGTAGTCGACAGCGACGCATTGGTGTTGTCACACAACCAGCGCTTCTTGGACATCTTTCACATTCCCAAGGAATGCGTGCAACCGGCCGACACCACTGTTCGAGCAGACGATCAGCCTATCTTGTCTACCTTCCTTGATCGTGTGAGGTTTCCGGAGGTGGTGCTCCAACGTATCCGGGAGCTCTACGCCGATCCCGGCCTCAACGATCACTGCGAGATTGAACTCAAGGACGGGCGAACCGTCGAGCGGCATTCCTCCAGCGTCCGCGGTGAGAAAGGCCGCTATCTGGGACGGGTGTGGTTCTTCCGCGATATCACGACGCACAAAAGCGTGGAAGCCATTCTGCGAAGAGCCAAGGACGAAGCGGAAGTTGCCAACCGCTCAAAAAGTGAGTTTCTGGCCAATATGAGCCACGAGATCCGCACTCCGATGAACGGGATATTGGGGATGACGGAGCTGGCGATGGAGACAGACCTCACTCGCGAACAACGGGAATACCTAACCATGGTGAAGTCCTCGGCGGATTCATTGCTGTCGCTGCTAAACGACATTCTCGACCTCTCAAAAATCGAAGCCGGCAAGCTGGATTTTGAAAGCATCGATTTCAACTTGCGGGATGCGCTGGATTTTGCGGTCGAGGGCCTCAGCTTACGGGCCCATGGGAAAGGGATTGAACTCGCTTGCCGTGTTCTCCCGGATGTACCGGAAACATTACGGGGCGACCCAACCCGGTTGCGGCAGGTGGTGATGAACCTGTTAGGCAACGCGATCAAATTTACGTCGGTGGGGGAGGTCGTGCTCCGGGTCGATTGTGAAGAGCAAATGCAGGAGCAGGTGAAGCTGCATTTTGCGGTCACCGATACGGGAGTTGGGATCCCGCTCCAAAAGCAGCGGACGATCTTTGAGCCCTTTACGCAGGCAGACGGCTCCACCACCCGGAAGTATGGCGGTACCGGCCTCGGTCTTACCATCTCCTCGCGCCTGGTGGAAAAAATGGGCGGCCAAATTTGGGTGGAAAGCGAACCTGGGCGAGGAAGTACGTTTCACTTTACGGCGGGTTTCGCCGTGCACGCGACTACCGCGGAGGTGCGCGATCCGGTAGATGTGGAGGCGCTGCGGGATCTTCGCGTGTTGGTGGTGGACGACAACGCCACCAACCGGCGGATTTTCGAGGAAATACTCCGCAGCTGGCAAATGAAGCCCGCGATGGCGGAAGGGGGCAGGGAAGCGGTGGAGATGGTAGCCCAGGCGAAGGCAAAAGGTGCCCCTTTTCGGCTCGTTCTGCTCGATGCACAGATGCCCGAAATGGATGGGTTCCAGGCGGCGGAGCAGATTCAACAGGATGCGAATTCAGCGCCCGTGGTAATCATGTTGACGTCGGCCGGCATACGAGGAGACGGAGCGCGATGCCGCGAGTTGGGAATCAGCGCCTATTTGCTCAAGCCTGTCAAGCGAGCGGATCTTCTGGAAACCATCCGTAGAGCACTGCAAATGCCGGTCAAGGCGCAGGAGAAGCCCGCTCTGGTGACGGTCCATTCGTTGGCGGAAGGGAAGGGGCGGCTCAATATCCTGCTGGCCGAAGACAACGCGGTGAACCAAAAAGTAGCGTCGCGGCTGCTGGAAAAGAGAGGCCACACCGTAACCGTGGCAGCGACCGGCGTGAAGGCGTTGGAACTGCTCGGGCTGCGGCCTTTTGACCTGGTGTTGATGGATATGCAAATGCCGGAGATGGATGGTGTGGAGGCCACCATGGCCATCCGTCAACGGGAGAAAACGAGCGGAGCGCACATTCCCATCATCGCCATGACGGCCAACGCAATGGTCGGGGACAGGGAGAATTGTCTGCAGGCAGGGATGGACGATTACCTGTCTAAGCCGCTCAACAGCGCAGAACTCTTCGCCAAGATCGAGAACATCCTGCCTCGGGATGCGAGCCCTTCCGTTTACAGGGGTTCTATTTAGAGGATCTCCCGGGCACATTCGGCAGCCACGGTTTGTCGCGAAACGACACCTTCTTCTCTCATCCCTACTCGCAGCCGATGATCACTCTATGCCTTTGCCTAAGGAGCGACGATGAATGGCCGCTCAATCGTTATGGCCATTGCATTGATGGCCGGTTGCGCGCGGCCGGCGCTCTCCCAGGCCACAAATGCACAAGCACAGTTGAATGGTTCAGTGGATGATCCCAACGGCAGGATGGTGGTGAACGCCGCAATCACCTTGCGCGACGTGGGCATAAACCAATGCTATCGCGCGGTCACGAATGACCGGGGTTACTATGCATTCACCAATCTTCCGCCGGCTGACTATGAGTTGACAGCGGCCTATGCAGGGTTTACCGACTATACCCGAACCGGACTCGCACTGAGTGTGGGACAAGTGGCGACGGTGGATATCAGACTGACGATGGCGGCCGCCGGCGAACGTGTAGTTGTCAACCTGGAAACACCGGCGATTGAGCCGACTCGGACGGAAATTAGCAGTGTGGTGGAGACGCAACGGATTGCGGCATTGCCCATCAGCGGCCGCTTATTCACCGATTTCGCACTGCTCAGCCCGGGGGTTGCAACCGGCCGCACCAGCCTGCAGTCGACATTCACCGACCCTTCCACAACCCGCATCTCCTTCGGGGGTCAACGCGATCTAAACAATATGGTGACGGTCGACGGAGCCGACAACATCAACACCGCCACCGGGTCACAGCGGGCTACGCCATCGCAAGAGGCGGTAAGCCAATTCCGGGTGATAAACAACAGTTTTGGCGCGGAATATGGGCGTGCGCTGGGCGGAATCGTAAACGTGATCACCAAATCGGGTAGCAATACGCTTCATGGGTCGGTCTACGCATATGGGCAAGATAATGCCGTGGATGCCAACTCCCCGCTGGCGGTGAAGGGCTTCACGCTGCTCCAGCAGAATCAATTCGGCGCCACCCTGGGCGGTCCGGTGCAAAAAGACCGGCTGTTTTATTTTGCAAACTATGAGGGCCAGCGGCGACGCCAGTCGCCCACCTATCCGGCGGTTTTGGTCGACAATCTAGCCGCGATCAATGCGGTGAAAGCGAGTTTTAACCTTGCTCCGGAGCAGTTGAACGTGGTGCAGACTGCCGATGTGGACAATGGGTTTTTCAAGTTTGACTCCGCCTTGAATGGAAGCAATCGGCTTTCGACCCGCTACTTGATCCAGGATGCGCGAGATTTGAATATGCTGGTTGGTGCGACCTTGGACGGGGGCGGCGTGGGCGCACCCAGCAGTGCCCACAATGGATTCCTGCGCGACCAGGCGTTTGTCGGCACCTTGACCTCCGTCCTGACCAGGTCGGAGATCAATTCAATACTACTGCAGTGGGCCCGGCGCAACTATGGTTTTCCTGGCGTGTCTGGGCAACCGAACCTGGATATTCCGAACCTTCTGCTTTTTGGTCACAACTTCGGGGCCTTCGATCGCTACAACGAATCGCGGATTCAACTCTCCGATACGTTTTCCATGGTGGCGGGGAGACACTCGGCAAGCGCCGGCGTGGACTCGAACTTTATCCACAACTTCGTGGTCTGGCCCGGTTTCACGCCTTCCCGAGATATATTCCCCAGTCTCGGCGATCTGCTGGCTTCGGCGAGGTCTGAGTGGGGTTCGACACCGTGCCCGGCACCGCTCATTGGACTCGTGGCGCCATGCATTGCGGCCTTCTTCTGGGGTGCGCCGATCGGTTCTGGCCCGTTCGATCCGGCCCAACCATCTCCTTCCGTACCGACCGACTGGCAGAATGCCTATCTGCCGTCAGAGACAGATAACTTCAATACAGGATTGCACCACGGCGAGTTTGGACTGTTTGCCCAGGACCAGTTTCGGATTACATCCAAGTTAGCGCTCAATTACGGTATTCGCTGGGATTTTGAAACTGGCTTCGGCAAATATGTGAACCCCGATCGCGCCAGCGTTCAACCGCGTGTCGGATTAGCCTATTCGCCGGACCCGAAAACGGTGATACGTGCCGGATACGGGATTTTTTACGATACGTACAGCCTCACCTTTTTCTTTGTGGCTGGACCACAACGGCCGCCTGTCATCCCCGGGCTGCCTACGGCTCAAAACCAGCGGACAGGTACGTATCTGCTGAACACGCTCGCGATTCCTACGCCCTGCCTTTTGGCTGGCTGCCCGGAAAATCCCTATGGGCCCAATACTCCGCCGGGAACGGTGATCCCTCCACTGGTCGATACTGCCTTTGAGAATTTGATTTCATCGGGATCATTTCCCGACAACTCGCTGTATGCGCAAGGGGGCACGGCCGTAGACCGCGGTCTGCGCCAGCCTCATTCGCAACAGTCCAGTTTGCAGATCGATCGTCAGCTTGGGAAAGGACTCGCTGTCAGCGCGGGCTATCTCTGGGTGGCCGGCCATGAACTTGTCCGCCCCATTGACCTCAATGTCGGTCCGCCGATCGGGCATGAGACAGGGACCAATAAAGACATCTATGGGTTCGGGTTGTTCGTTCCCTCGATTCCTGCGCCGCCAGGAGGAGAGCCAGGCACCAATGGCATCTTTTATTACACTGACTCGACGGGAAACTCCGACTATAATGGGCTGCTGTTGCAAGCCACAGAAAAGCTTGGAGAGACCTTGCGGCTACAAGCGAACTACACTTTTTCGAAGACTTTCGATAATGGAACCTTCACCACATTCGTAAGCACGCCGCAATCGAACGACCAGAGAAATCTCGAACGGGCGTTGTCGAACCAGGACGTGCGTCACCGCTTAATCGCCGACTTTGTGGCGGACGCGCCGCAGCATTCTTGGGCAAGAAGATTCGAACTGAGCGGCATCGTGACCATTCAAACACCGCGGCCGTTTACGCTGTTTGTCGGGTTTGATGCCAATAATGATGGCAATCCGGTGACCGATAGGGTGGGCTCTTCGCCCCGAAATACGTATTTCGGCGACGGTCTGCGCACCTGGGATGCGCGGCTCTCGCGCACATTTACCATTCCTGACCACGCGGTTCGGATTCAACTCGCGGTGGACGGATTTAACCTTCTCAACCGGGCAAATATTGATGAGGTCTATTCTGTGTATGGTGCTCCGAACTTCATTGGAGCAATACCGCACCATTACAAAGACGGCGTTGCGAGTCCTGCCAATGCCTATTTCGGAACACCACGTACTGCGTTCAATCCCAGGCAGCTTCAATTTTCGGCTAAGTTCACGTTTTGATGGGGATGAAATACAGCGACAGATACAAATCGCACATCCGCCGAGGTAGTTCACTTCGACCACGGTGCAGTTGTCGTCCGGAGGGTGCTGCCCACAGAAATCTTTTAATCTTTTGACCACAAATCTTTTGACCCAATTCCCCAAGGCGTTCTACACTTCGAGCAAAGTTCCAGTCCCGTCTGACCACAAATCGTCTGTTTCAGAACGCGTCATGGTTCTTTCGAGCTTCAGTTCGACAGTCTCCTGCTTTCAGTGAGCACTTGGCTGCTGTCCAATTTCGCCAAACGAAAATCGAGTTTGGACTTTAGCCATCACGCTCGTGTTAGGATGTGGACCCGGGCTGCTTGCCCACCCACGGTATCTTTAGAGGATGTCTTCTTTCATGGAGGAGCGCATGAACCTTGCCGGGAGGGGTCGCTGGAGATGGTTGCTTGCCGTGTTTTTCGGGGCCACTTTCGCG
>JBARKD010000122.1:0-28475 GCA_049800615.1 Acidobacteriaceae bacterium
GGTATCTACCGCAGCGGGAAGATGCAGTCCCTGTACTCAGAATACGCCGGACAGGGCGGCAGCGCTGTTTGTGTCTTGACAGCTTTGAACTCGGGGCTTACAGTCTTATATCGATATAACGATTATCGACTATGCCCAAGCGAAAGTTCGACCCTTTACCTGCAGCAGCGTTTCAGATTCTTCTTTCCCTGGCGGATACGGAGCTCCATGGCTACGGAATCATGCGCCAGGTAGAGGAGCAGACCGGCGGGCGCGTCAGGCTGGGCCCGGGAACGTTGTACAGCTCAATCCAGGCGCTGGCGGAAGAGGGTTTTATCGAGGAGGTAGGCCCGCGGGTGGAATCGGGCAATGGGGAGGAGCGGCGGCGCTATTATCGCCTCACTTCCCAGGGCCGCAAGGTCGCCCGAACTGAGGCAGAGCGGCTCGCGGACGTGCTTCGCGTTGCGCGTGCGAAAAAGATCCTGCGGGGTGATTATGTCTAATCCCTCTGAAAGAATGTTTGGCTGGCTGCTCCGTCTTTACCCTTCCTCCTTCAGAGAAAAATTTCGCGACGAAGCGGTTCAACTTTTCCGGGACCGCCTACGCGATGAAGCGGGCTTTTTCCGGAAAGCGCGGCTCTATGGCGACCTCCTGCTGGATGCATTCCACGGCTTGCCACAGGCATGGCGCACTGCCCGTGCCGCGACGATTACGCCGTCGCTGGTGGCGAATGGGGATGGCACTCCGTCATTCGGAATGCTGGAGGAGCAGCCGCTTCGGCCGTCCTCAATACTCATGGGGAGCACGATATCGTGTGTTGTCCTTATGGCGTTCGGCGCGTTGCTTGGCCATCCAGGCCAGTTGTTAAATATTTCCGGCAATGGGAAACTCTCTCCCGTCGAATCCGTGATGGAGCGTCTGAACAACCCTTCATCCGCAGGGAGTGAGAACGAGGCCGCGACTACGGTGGCCGCGGCGGGCACATCGCCAGCGCAGTCATCCGCACAGACTGCCCCAGAGACAACTTCGCATGATAGTTTGGCGCGGGTCGATGGGGCAGAGCGGGACCAGGTCATCCAGGCGGTGGCCGCGGATCTGATCGCGCATTATCCCGATCATGAAAAAGCTGAACAAGCTTCCGGGATGCTTCTGACCCATGAAAAGCGCGGCGATTACAACGCCATTGTGGATGGACCGGGATTGGCGGCACAACTGACAGAGGATGTTCGCCATTCGACTCGCGACCCGCACCTGGTTGTCGAATACAGCAGAGATTCCATTCCTGACGGTGAGGGCAAAGCTTCGGCAGCGGCGCTGGAGCAATATCGGGCGGCCTTGCTTCAGCAGGATTGCACGATTGAAGGCGTAAGGATGGTTTCTAAAACAGTCGGCTATTTGAAACTGAATTCGTTTCCCGATCGCGAAATCTGCGGCCCACGGATCCTCGCGGCGATCGACTCTATTCACTCATCCAAGGCCATCATCTTCGACCTGCGCGACAATACCGGAGGATTCCCCGATATGGTGGCCGGCGTCGCCGCCCGGCTCTTCGATCGGCCGGTTCCGTGGTATAACCCCCGGTCAACTCCGAGTGCGGGCATGCTGTCTCCGGCGGCGGGAAGAAGCCTCGATAAACAACGCATCTACATCGTTACCTCGTCGCGCACACTCTCTGCCGCCGAGCAGTTTACCTACAACTTGAAAATGCTCAAACGCGCAACCGTGGTGGGTGAAACCACGGGCGGCGCCGCGCATCTGGGCGTCTTCCATCGAATTGACGATCACTTCGGTATGGGCATTCCGGCAGGGGGGATTGCGAATCCTTATGGTGTGCCGGACTGGGACGGTACCGGGGTGGCGCCAGACGTAAAGGTCAGGGCAGCAGACGCGCTCGCGACGGCGGAAAAGCTGGCCGCTGGACCGGGCGGAAAATAATCATCGGCTTGCTTCTGCTTATGGCAAGTCTGCTACATTGACCTCCAGGCGCGAGCCAAGGAGCATCGTGTGGCCTTCTCAACCCACCCTCAGAGTTCTTCAAGACTACCTGGCAGAGGTTTGCCGCGAGCGCGGCTGGACGAAGGACAGTCCCGCGGAGAAATTCGTACTTTTCATCGAAGAGGTAGGCGAGCTGGCGAAGGCCATCCGGAAGAAAAGCGGGCTTTATCACGAGGCAGCGAAAACGCAGACCTTCGCCCTGGAAGAAGAATTCGCCGATGTCCTGAGCTATCTTCTCGACCTGGCGAACTGCCATGGAGTGGATCTGGAGGCAGCCTTCCGCGCCAAGGAAAAGATCAACGAAACGAGAGTGTGGCACTAATGAAATTGTGCTTTCGATTCCTGCTCTCCGTTGGGTTGTTGACGGGCGTTTTCAGCATTGCCGGAAGGGCACAAGAGGCTCCCGCTGTTGTCCTGCGGGGTGGAAAGGTCTATCCGTCGCCGAATGCCAGCCCGATCGAAAACGCGATCGTGGTTATCGAGAACGGGCGGATCATGAGCGCGGGAAGGCTCACTGAAGCAAAGATCCCCAAGGGCGCGAGGGTGATCGACACCACCGGCAAAGTCATCGTTGCCGGTTTTTGGAACAGTCATGTGCATTTTGAAACCGGATGGCAGGGCGCAGCCCATGGCGATGCAGGTCAGATCGAGAGCCACCTCGAGGAGATGGTAACGCGGTGGGGCTTTACGACCGTGTGGGATCTTGGTTCCGAGCCACACGATACGCTGGCGCTGCGTGGGCGCATCGATTCCGGAGAAATTTCCGGGCCGCAGATCCTGATGGCCGGCGATATCTTTCCGTTGCATGGCCACCCTGTCTATCTTCCTCCGGAAATGCAGTTGCCCGAGGCTGCTACCCCGCAACAGGCTGAGCAGATGGCGACGCAGTATCTAAAGTTGGGCCTCGATGGGATCAAGCTTTTCACCGGCGCCTTTATGGGCAACAAGCCGGTGATCAATATGGACACTGCCATGGTTACGGCTGCGGCCAACGTGGCCCATGCCGCAGGCAAGCCTGTCTTTGCCCATCCACAAAACCGAACCGGTACGGACAATGCGTTGGCGGGCGGCGTGGACGTTCTGGCGCACACCATCCCCAGCGCGGGTAGCTTCACCCAGGATGAGCTGCTGGAAATGAAGCGTA
This sequence comes from Acidobacteriaceae bacterium, assembly GCA_049800615.1. Classification (GTDB taxonomy): domain Bacteria; phylum Acidobacteriota; class Terriglobia; order Terriglobales; family Acidobacteriaceae; genus PALSA-350. The sequence continues at coordinate 3,119 of JBARKD010000122.1, forward strand.
GGCACACAGGACTCATTCCGACACTGACTCTCTGGACGACGGTGGTAAATGACCCGGCGATCGCCAACCAACTGGTGGACGCAGGCGTTAGCGAGCTCAAGGCGTATTTCTCAGAAGGTGGCACGATTCTCTTCGGCACGGATGTGGGCTTTCAAACGGTATATGACACTACCAAAGAATATGAATTCATGGGACGCGCCCTTGGCTGGCGCGACGTCCTTGCCTCGTTGACCACGAGTCCCAGTCAATTCTTCAAACAACCAACGAAGGGGCGGGTGGAAAAAGGGATGAATGCCGACCTGGTGGTCCTTGATGCCGATCCCGCCAGCGACGTACGAAACTTTGCCCGGGTCGCGTACACAATCCGCGCCGGGAAAGTCATCTACGCCGAGAGTGCGAGGTAAAGCGCGCTGAGATACCTCTGTGAGGTCCACCCATCGGTGGAGGCAAATACCCATCGCGGGATCGAAGACAGCCCCAACACAAGGCTCTAAGGTGGCAGAAGCCTTGAGATACGACTTCCGTCCCGAATAGATTCCTGAAAGGTGTTGTTATGCCTCACATTGCATTGCCGCAAGGATTACCTGGAATTCGCAGCGCCATGGCATTCCGCCCAGAAACAGCGAAGCCTTGGCTTGAGACCGCGGCCAGTTAATTCCTGGCCACGGCCATCCGCGCCATAGCCTCTTCTGCTTGCCGGGTGAGATGGGGAACGATATTGATCAGTCGTTCGATCAGCATCAGTTGTCCGCGATGGTGCATCTCGTGCTCCTTGGCCCCGAGCAACTGTTCGAAACGCGATTTCGTTCCCGTTGCATCGGCGATGGTCACCATCTCGGCCAGGAACTCGGGCGTCAGCGTGTCGAGCCATCCTGCGAATGCATCGCCTTCCTCGCGCAGCAAACCGATAATCTGCGCCTTGGTTCGGGTCCTGGCTTCCTCCGCTTTCACAGCGCCGAACAACTTCATGAAATCGAAGCCCAGCAGCGATTCCCTATGCAGGTTCCCGTGTATCTCATGCCATAGGCGCGGTGAAACCGCGATGTGGGTTAACAGAGCGCCCACGGTGCGGCAATTTTCCGCCGGCGCGAAGGTGTACTTCGACTCGGGAATATCTTCTGCAATCTGCAGAGTGTTGTTACGAACCACGCGAAACTGACGGGCGAAGTCTTTTCCGCCGTATATTGTCGTTATCATGACTCTCTCCTGTGCGGAAAGAATTTTACTCCACGCAGAAGAGCATTGGATGACTGGGCCAGAGTTATTGACGGTTTCAACGGGTAATTGCCGGCTATCAACCGCAAACCTGCTTATTTTCAGGATTTCTTTGGGGGCGCCAACACTACAGAAGCTTCGCTGGTGAGCACGCGGAAGGTGAATGTCTCCTGCAGGTACAGCCGCACGATGGAATCGGTGTGGCTGAGATAGCCAATGGAGAAATCCTGCCCGATGTTCAGCTCGAAGTCACCGCCACGCGTGGTCAGTACGAATGCGCCCTCGACCGCCGGCGCCCAGATCAGATTCCCATCCACGATGCGCTTCACGTGCTCAAGCACCGGATATCCGTGGTCGCGGGTCTCGGCCAAGGCGGTGTATTCATCCGCTCCCAGCAAAACCGAGTAAGGTCCATTCACGCCTACCAGGCGCAACTGGCTCAAGGCCTGCGCCACTGCGTCCGGATACTCGCGAACATCGGCCGGCAAGGTCATCATCGGATTGCTGGTGCCTTCGCGAACGCCCTGGATGCCAGCTTCGGGATATCCGTTAAAAATCGCGCGGTCCTCGGCAAAAGCTACCTTCTTCGCCGCGTCCTTCGCCGGCTGGAAATCGGAATCTTCCGACCCACGCTCCACATCATCGATGGTCTGCCGGGAGAGTTCGAATGCCACCCGCAGTTCGACCAGAGGCTTGACCTCCCGTTGGCGAGCCAGAATGCCATCGGCAGGACCAGAGATGGGCCGCAGGTGGCCAGTCGCAATCCCAGGAAGCGCGATCCCTCCCGGTGAAGGAACGTCCACGATCCGCCGACCGCCCAGGTACCGCTTCAGCGTCCTCGTCGTCTCTTCCTCGATCTGCGCCCACGCAGCGTCAGAGATTGGCGCCAGCTCCCGATGCAGGTTATTCATCTTTCTCTCCTTTGAGTGATCCAATCCCGAGCGAGGTATCGCGCGATGCCGCCGTTGCGCCAGGCGACTGCTCTGTGGCGGTTGTTTCCGGAGTGTCCTCGCCGAGGTCGTCAAGAAATGTTGCCGGCGGCACAAAAAAAAGAGTGCCCGTAATCGCACGGCTGAAATCAAGAAGCCGGTCATAGTTGCCCGGAGGGCGGCCGACAAACATGTTCTCGAGCATTTGTTCAGTAATGCGAGGGGTGCGGCAGTAACCGATGAAGTAAGTTCCGAACTCGCCATAACCCGGCCGGCCAAATGGCATGTTGTCTCTGAGGATCTTCAGTTCCTTGCCATTCTCTTCGATGACTGTCAGCGCATTATGGGCGGATACAGGTTTTTGGGCATCATCCAGCTCGATGTCGGAAAGCTTTCTTCGCCCAATTATGCGCTCTTGCGCCTCGATGGGCAGAGCATTCCATTTCTTCATGTCGTGCAGGTATTTCTGCACGATCACGTAGCTGCCGCCAGTGAAATCCGGGTCTTCGTCACCGATGACAGCGGCCTCGCGGGCGACGTCCCCTCGCGGATTTTCCGTGCCGTCGACGAAGCCGATCACATCGCGATCTTCAAAATAGCGAAAGCCTTGCACTTCGTCTTCAACCGTCACCACGTCGCCGATGCTGTCCATAATCTGGGTCGCGAGCTCGAAACAAAGATCCATGCGCTTGGCTCGAATGTGGAACAGAATGTCGCCGGGGGTGGACACGGCGTGCCGGCCGCCCGAACGAATCTCTCGAAAGGGATGAAGCTCCGCAGGACGCGGTGACCCGAAAAGCTTATCCCATGTATGGGAGCCGAATCCAACCACGCAAGTCAGGGCAGCTTCGATATCGCGAAATTCGACCGCGCGTATCAGCCCCGAAAGGCCCGCGCAGAAGGATCTTACGAGCGCATAGGCGTCCCGGTCCGGGCGAATACAAACAACCAGGAAGATGGCCGCACGGGTGAGCGGAGCCACCACCATTTGCGGAAGAACGACTTCATTCAACTCCTTCGGCGCATCCATTTCGTTCATTTCCCTGGTGTGGATCTCTGATTCTTATACATGAATATCGGATTCGCGGGTTCTTCCCGAAAAGCCAAAGGCAGCCCTGGATCAGGCTGCCTTTGGCTGATTGAGGGACGCGAACCGCGCCGGGCAATTATTCGAAGACTCGCTGCCCGGTATCCGGATCGAGGATCAAAACCCGGTCCGCAGGCCCCTTGTGGTCGAAGTCAAAGAAATTGAGCAGCGACCCGGCCATGACGTCGAATGACTGATCGCCAATCTGACCGAGCAGCCAATTGTCTTCAATGAACCTGGTAATGGAACTTTGGTCCGCTACCGTGTGGGCGACGAAATTCTCTTTGGCAAATGGCGAAATTACGAGGAAGGGCAAGCGCGGCCCGTATCCGCAGCGATCGAGATAGGCACCCGTTTTCGCCGTGCCGCAGAGCCCAGTGGGACCGAGCAGCGCATCATTGCCGGCATCGTTCGATTGGCTCACGATCGGCGCCAGGACGTGGTCGTACCATCCGTCAGAGTCGTCCCAGGCAATCATGATAGCCATGTCTCGCCAGTAGGGACTCTGCTGCAAACGGTTGATCGTCTCCACCAGAAAGGTTTGTTCGGCGAGAGGGCTGGAGGTTGAGGGGTGTCCCGTCTGGTCGGCCGGCGCTTTCAGGAAACTCACCGCCGGCAGGTTGTTGTTGGTGACCCCATTCCAAAAATCTGTCAGCGCATACTGATGGTTGGCCTGGTCCTGAAATCCGATCGCCTTCACCGAAGTCGGTGGTAAGTGGTGCGGGTTCGCGGTAGATGCATAGTATTGGAACGGAGCATAGTGCCCGTCATATTGGCTGATGCATTGCGCGGCGCCGCCGTTGCTGCTGGCCGGTGTCCAGTCCCCATAGAACCAGCCCCAGGTGACGCCCTTCGCATTCAGCAGGTCGCCGATATTTTTTCCCGTCATGGTAATGGTTGGCGTGCTGGAGCAGTCATCCAGCGTTGGATCAATATTGGCGATGACGCTGCCGTTCACGACCTTGCCTGAGACCGAATCCGGAGTCGCGCCGTGGGTTTGACCTGATATCAGGTTCAAGTGGCCCATGACCGTCGTGCCGAAGTTCGATCCAAAAAAGTTGTCGCTCATGGCATAGCGCTGGGCGTAGTTCCATAGCGCGGTCACCGTGTTGCCGTCGTAGTAGCCCATGGCCAGGTTCGGGGTGCAGTCGGCTCCGGTGCCGCTCAGCAACTCGGAAACCTGGTTGATCAGGCCTCCGTTATAGGCCTTTTGCTCATCCGTATAGTGATTGTCGTTATCACAGGTGACAGCTTCGGAGCGATCCAGCCGGAAGGGAGCGGCCGCATCCGGGTTGTAATTGAGCAGGGTTGCGGTCAAATTATTGACCGCGGGCGTATTGGGTCTCGACTTGAATGCCGGCTCACCGGGAGGATTGGCTGCAACCGGATAAGTCGCGAAATAGTGGTCGAAGGAAATGTTCTCGTCGTAGATAACTACGAGGTGCTTGATCGGCGTGGTCGTGGGAAAGCCGGCCGCCGAGGCTTGCTGGGCGAAGGATGAGGGTGGAAGAGTGATCAGCGGGATCAAGGCAAGCGATAAGACCGGCAAAAGCCTTTGCATAGAAAGTCCGTCTCCAGGCGTCGGATTAACTGCAATCGGGCAACCGCAAAAAAGCTATCCCGCATGTGTTGCACGAAAATGAATATTTGGCGTGTTCTTTCTTGCTTTGGACGATGTCGATCCCAGCTCATTACTGCTCTGGCCTCCGATTAATAAGTGTTCATCCGGCTCTAACAAATGCGGAGTATGAATACACGATGACCGCCGACCGCAAACCGGGCCGTTTGCCGAGCGCGTTTGTACACGAAACAGGAATCTGCCCCGCCGGTGACCATCACGCGACTGCTTGTTGTGTTTTTCTTCTTCGCTATTCCTACATTTGCTGAATGCACGCGCCCTGCGCCGGGAAGTTTGGTCCGAGAGCCGGCGATACTTCGGAGCCGTAACGGCGTGCTCGAAGTGGAACTCACTTACCTCAACCAGAAGTCAGCTAATGGCGACGAGCAGTATTGCTACCAGGACCAATATGGCAATCAAGCTCCCACGCTGCGCGTGCTGCCCGGTGATTTGCTGGTGCTGCGTTTAAAAAATCGATTGAGTTCGGGCGCGAAGCAAGCAGATCGCAGTCCGATGTCCTCGATGCTCGTCTTCTCGCCTTGCGCGGATGACGCCATGACCGCGGTCTCAACCAACCTGCATTTTCACGGCATGAGCATCGCGGCCCATTGCCATCAGGACGATGTGCTGCACACGTTTGTGCAGCCGGGAGACAAACCTTACGCATATCGCTTTCAGGTGCCGGCCGACGAGTCGCCCGGTCTGTACTGGTATCACCCCCACGTTCACGGCTTCACGAACCGCCAAGTGCTGGGCGGCGCATCGGGGGCACTTATCGTCGATGGAATCGAGCGCGCCAACACACAACTTGCCGGGCTGCCGGAACACACCTTTGTCATTCGCGACCAGGAGTTGCTCCATCCCGACGCAAACCCGCCATCCCATGAATTCCAAGCGCCCCCGTTGCGGGATGGCGAGGGCGATATCCTCAACACCGGCACGGGAACAGGGAAGCCTGCGAAAGATCTGTCGATTAACTTCGTCCCGGTTGCTTATCCCGACTACACGCCCGCGCAGATTCGCGTGCAGCCTGAAGAGCGCGCACTGTGGCGGGTGCTGAACGCTTCCGCGCTTACCTACATCGATATCCAGATCCTGGTCGATGGCCGGCCGCTCGCGCTCGGAGTGGTGTCGCTTGACGGCGCACCCATCAATGAAAACGGGCTCACGCCAAACCGGGTCCTGTGGGTAAACCATGTCTTTCTGCCTCCATCCTCGCGGGTGGAGTTCATATACAAGGGATTGCCTGCAAATGCGCATGCCCGTCTCATCACCCGCGGCGTCGACACCGGACCTGACGGAGAAAATGACCCTTCCCGGCCGTTGGCTGCAATTGTGGCGGATGCAAATGCATCTGCTCCCGCATTGCGTCTGCCGGAGAAACCTCAATCGATGGCCCCTTCAGGCGAGGTGTGGTTGGGGAACGTCAAACCATCGAGGACGCGCAAGTTGTATTTCTCTGAGAAGCCGGAAGATTCCGGACGGGCCGGCAGCCCTACCGTGTTCATGATCACGGCGGAGGGAGAAACTCCCGCACCCTTCGATCCTCAGCGGGCTTCTCCCAATATGACGGTGCGGCAGGGCGGCGTCGAGGATTGGATCATCGAAAACAGGTCGCGGGAAATGCATGCTTTCCATATCCACCAGGTGCGCTTCATGCTCACTCAATGGGATGGAGCGCCCGTCGATGAACCCTTCCTGCGAGACACCATTAACATTCCCTACTGGGACGGCAAGAGTTCGACTTATCCCAGCGTTACTATACGGCTCGACTTCCGTGACGCGGCCACCGGCACCCTGGTCTACCATTGCCATCTGCTCGAGCACGAAGATGGAGGAATGATGGGCACGATCCAGGTCCTGGCTAAATAGGGAATGCTTCTTGCCCTCAGCGGCTGGACTGATGAGTCTGCTGTTTCCTGAACCGACAATAGATCTTTAGGGAACTATCGGTTCTCGCGCAGGCCTCCCGTGATGACAATTTCGTTGCAACAATTTCATCCCTTGGTGTCCCGATCAAAAAGTTTTGCAGCGGTCTCGATCGGCCCCGCATCTCTCGTGTAGCCGAGAAACGCGGAGCCGGATTGGTAAGCACGGCTCGCTGCGGAGAGCGCTCCGCAGTTAAAGTCAGCCCTGCGAGACAGCAGGGACGGGACCCACGGCGATGGCAGCAATGCTGCCGATCGCGTGGTGTGTCCGGCTCAAACTCCCGGTTGCCACGCGATCCAAATCCATATCCCAAATCCATATCAAGGGAGATCGCAATGGCAACACTCAATCACACCAATCTCACCACTTATGACGTGCCTGCATTGACGGCGTTTTTTACTTCCGTCTTTCACTTTCAGCTCCTGGGGCAGCGAGGCGGGAAGCTGTCCGTGATGCGGAATCCGGAAGGCTTTGTGCTGACGCTGATGCACGACAAACGCATGACGCCCGAGCAGGGATACCCTGGCCTGTTTCATGTGGGATTCCTCCAACCCACGCAACAGGCGGTTGACGAAATGTATCAAACGCTAAGCGCCGCAAACTATGCGGCACCCCAACCTGCGAAGTTGCAGCGGGGCGGCCCTGCCGCCTACGGCTTCTACTGCAATGCTCCTGGTGGGGTGATGGTGGAAGTGAGTACGATGAATCTCGACACGACCGCCCGATCATGATTCAGGCTGCCGCGCTATGCCAGCAGGTTCAACAATGACGAAGAACTGCTGCTTGAATTCAGGCCTTGCAGCAGTTGGTTGATCGAACCAGAGCTGGATGAAGCGCCGGAGCCAAAAGCGGCGCTTTCCTGCTCCAGGGCGCTGGCGCCGGCGGAGCTGGGCGAGATCGAGGCTAATTCAGACAAACCGCTGCTCACCGCGGAGCTATCCCCCTCTCCCAATGCCTGCACGATCGCCTGGATCAGCAAGCCGGCTTGCGCCTGATTGGTTGCCGTGGCGCTGGTTGCGGAACTGGTTGCACCGGAATTTGTGCTAGTCGAAGACGCGGCATTCAGAGCCGTGGAATCCAGACCGAGAAGATCTTGCTGAGCGTTTGCAAGGTTTCCGTTCTGCAGGTCTGTGCCGAGCTGGTTCAACTCATTGACGAAAGTGCTGGAGCTGCTGGACGAGGAGGCAATATCCGAGAGGAGAGTCGTCGTAATTCCGCTGGCGGACGTAGTTGCGCTAGAGGATGTGAGGCCATTCTGCGCGTCTTCGGACAGCGTGACATAGTCCTGCTGCGCCGCGGGGAGGTTGCCGGTTTGGAGATCCTGCGCCAGTTGATTGAGGTCGCTGACGAATTGATTGGCAGTCGACTGTGAGCTTACGATCTGGGATAGAAGATTGCTTGTGATTGCGCTGGTCGCCAACGTGTATTTCCTCCCTTAAACCGCGTAACCAAGCCTAGCCCCCACCTATCGGCATTAAGCGGTGGAAAATTCAACATTAAAATGTTGATATTATTTGTCAGGGCCCCCCAAGAAAAGCATCTCAATGCTTCCGGAGAAGCTGTGGCAGCCTACTGTGTAGTTCTTCGTCCGCCGTCCTTGGTGAAATCTCTTCAACCACGTAACAAGTGCTTTTACCTCAGCGCTGATAGCGCAGTCCGCGCCATGCGTACCGCATCGGAAGACAATCCGGAGTGGCGCGTTATTGGCGTAGAACCATGCGGGATGTTTCCGCCGCTGTCGCAAAAGCCTACGGCGTCCGTATCAGACGGCAAGCACGCGGCCTGAAGCGGGGCGGCCTATTACGGGGCATACGCGGGCAAGAAGAGGCCGACGACGCTCTCGATATGCCTGGTGAGCGCCGCGCCTGAGACCGGCTTGGGGTTGAAACCAAGGTCGAACCAACGGACCGGGCTCCCTACCGAACTTTATGCTGGTCGTTCGGATCAATGCGAATCAATGAAATCTGCTCCGCGGAAATCTGCTCCACGGATAGTGCAATCTGGCGCATATTAGATGCAAAATTGCGCAAGCTGCTCTCGATTCCCGACTCCTCGGGGGCCGCATTCGAACACTGGTTTCTTTTCTCGCCATCGCTCCTGACGCTATCAGATTTCCACATTCTTCCTCGAGCAACGATCGTCAAATCGCCGAGGGCGAAAGAAACGATAGCCCAATTACAGCGAGGAGTCCGACCGGCATTCCCCAGATCCCTTTGGTCCCGGCATGCAAAATCATCAGACTGCCGCATAACGCGCCTGCCAGGAACCCGCACGCGACTAGCGCAATCAATTTCCTTTCCTGCAAACCTACGCTGTGACTCCCCGGCCGAACCAGCGAGCGCACGAAATGAGTCATCATGCCCGAGAGGTAGGTGGTGTGAAGACCGATGCCGTCAGCCTCGGATAGAGCGCCATTCTGCAGCCCCAACGACAGGCACATGGCGGCGATGAGCAACGCCGGATGAACGCTCAGCAACCAGGGGCCGAGCGAAAGCAACGCAATTTCCACCAACAGCACATAGCGGAACCGCGAACGGCCGAGACTCTGTCTTTCGGGGGGGCGGAGCCGCTGGGCAAAGGCCGTGGCCATCAGGAAACAGCAGACAGCCAACACGGGTTGCCAGGCATGACCTCCGCGCACGGTCAGTCCGATCGCTGCCAGGACGGTGTTGCCTGTTACATGCCCAGTGAAGCAGTGAACCAGAAGATAACTCGCGGCATCGCCGTAGCCGCCGACTGCGGCCAGCAATACCGTGGCAATCAACTCCAGTTTTGCCCGGGCCGGGACCTTCTCCATGAAACTCCTCCCGCGTTCCATAACATCGCGTCGTCGCTGATAACGTAAGTCTACGATTGGTGCTGTCCGGTCCGGAATGAGCTGCGGTGAATCTGCACAGCTGACGGAGAAGGGAGTCGCATCTTGCAAGCATGTATCGTCGAGCAACCTGGCGCTGATTTTCGCTGGATAGATCTACCGCTTCCCGCACTCGCCCCTAACCAGGTGCTGGTCAAGATCGAGGCCAGCGGCATTAACCCCCTGGACACCAAGATCCGTGCAGGCAAAGCAGCTCATGCACAACATTCTTTGCCCGCCGTACTGGGACTCGACATGGCTGGTACCGTCCAGGAGGTCGGCTCGGAGGTAAGCGCCTTCCAACCCGGTGAAGAGGTGTACGGCATGGTGGGCGGGGTTGGTGGACTGCAGGGGACTCTTGCAGAATTTATCGCCGCCGATGCGGACTTGGTTGCGCGCAAGCCCAGAAACCTCTCCATGCGCGGGTCCGCAGCGCTTCCCTTGGCGACGATCACGGCCTGGGAAGGTCTGGTGGATCGCGCCAAAGTTCATGCAGGGCAGACGGTGCTGATCCATGCCGGCGCAGGTGGAGTTGGTCACGTCGCCGTACAAATTGCGCGCGCTTACGGAGCCGAGGTTTTCGCCACGGTCTCGCCCGGCAAAAAGAAGATTGTCGAGGAATTCGGCGCCACAGCCGTTGACTATCAGTCCGCGTCGGTCGAGAACTATGTCGCTTCCTGCACGCGGGGCAAGGGATTTGACATCGTCTACGACACGGTTGGGGGGGCCACGCTCGACGCATCTTTCCTCGCGGTGAAGCGTTATACCGGCCACGCCCTAAGCTGTCTTGGCTGGGGATCGTATTCCCTCGCCCCGCTCTCCTTTCGCGGAGCCAGTTACTCGGGGGTCTTTACTTTGCTCCCGCTGCTCACCGGCGAAAATCGCGCACATCACGGCAAGATTCTTGCCCAAGCGGCAGGTTTGGTGGAAGCGGGCAAGCTGCAGCCCTTGCTGAACCAGCAGCGCTTTTCTTTTCGCGATGTCGCCGCTGCCCACGCCCTGGTGGAATCAGGAGCCCTGGGCAAAGTTGTGATCGAGCTTTGAGCAGATCCTGAGCGATAATGCCGCATGCCCTTTCCGTACGAGCTTAGCTTCCTGTCGCCAGGAAATGTACGCCGGCTTGTCTGCCTGGCCGCCGTGTTTTCATCAGCGCTATCCGCCACCCTGATGCACGCGCAAAACGCGCCGCAATATCCGAACTATCCCAGCGAAACACCGGCCGTCTTCCAGGCCCCAACGTATGGCATGGACTACGAGCGCCGGGAGGTGATGATCCCGGCCCGCGACGGAGTCAAGCTCTACACAGTGATTCTTGTGCCCAAAGGAGCGACGCACGCGGGAATCCTGCTTACGCGCACCCCGTACAACGCGAACGTGCTCACAGCGAACGCACCCAGTACGCATCTGGGCACAAGCCTTTGGGGTTACGACAACGCGACCGAGACCATTCTGGCCGGCAAATACATTCGCGTGGTGCAGGACATTCGCGGCAAATATGGCAGCGAGGGCGACTTCGTCATGAATCGCCCGCTGCACGGCCCGTTGAACCCCACGCCAGTGGATGAATCGACGGACACCTATGACACCATCGACTGGCTGGTCAAGAATGTGCACGAGTCGAATGGAAAAGTAGGCGTGCTCGGCATTTCTTACGATGGCTTTCTTTCGCTCATGCCGTTGGTCCATCCGCATCCCGCGCTGAAGTGCGCCGTGCCCATGAATCCTATGGTGGACGGATGGCGCGGCGACGACTGGTTTCATAATGGCGCCTTCCGCGAGCAGAATTTGCCCTACATCTACGAGCAGGCGGGCACACGCGGCAATACAGCGCGCTGGCTGCGCAGCAATTTCGATGACTACGACACCTACATGAATGCCGTTTCCGCGGGAGAATTGGGCAGGCAGCGAAATCTCGACCAGATCGGATTCTGGAAAAAGGTGACGGAACACCCCGCCTATGACAGCTTTTGGAGCGATCAAGCCGTCGATCGCGTTTTGGCCCATGAGCCTTTCACCGTTCCAACCATGGTGGTGGCGAGCCTGTGGGACCAGGAAGATATTTACGGCGCGCTCGCGGTCTACAAGGCGCTGGCGCCGAAGGATGCGAACCAAAATAAGCTCTTCCTGGTCCTCGGGCCCTGGCACCACGGCCAGGAGATCGCAGAGGCCGATTCGCTGGGTGCAATCAAGTTCCGCAGCGACACCGGTCTTTACTTTCGCGAGCAGATCCTGGCGCCTTTCCTGGCTCACTATTTACAGGATGACGCGCCCGCGCTAAACCTTGCGCCTGTGACCGCATTCCAGACGGGAACCAATCGCTGGCAACGGCTCAAATCATGGCCCTCGGGATGCGAGAGCGGATGTGCGCCCAAAGCAACTCCTCTTTTCCTGCAGGCAGATGGAGGGCTCGCCTTCACTGCGCCCGCAAACGGCGGGGAGTTCGACGAGTATGTCTCCGATCCGGCGAAACCTGTAACGTATCGGGCTCGGCCCAATCAGCCAATGGGCTACACCCCCGATCTTTCCTGGGTCCGGTGGCTGGTCGACGACCAGCGTGAGTTTTCCGGCCGTACCGACGTTCTCAGTTACAAGAGCGATGTGCTTACCAAGCCGCTCACCATCAGCGGCGAGCCCATAGCCAACCTCATTGCCTCAACCAGCGGCAGCGACAGCGATTGGGTCGTCAAATTGATCGACGTTTATCCGGATGAAGTCCCGGGAGATCCGGATCTAGGCGGCTATCAGCTCGCAGTCGCAATGGACATCTTCCGCGGGAGGTACCGCGAAAGCCTCTCCGAGCCGAAGGCCATTCAGCCCAATGTTCCGCTTTTGTATAAATTCGCCCTGCCCACCACGAACCATGTTTTCCTGCCCGGTCACCGGATCATGGTCCAAGTGCAGTCAAGCTGGTTCCCGCTCTACGACCGGAACCCGCAAACCTTCGTGCCCAATATCTTCTTCGCTCATGCCACGGACTACCAGAAGGCCACGGAGCGCATCTACCATGCTTCGGGAAATGCCAGTTTCGTCGAGTTGCCTGTCGTAGCCGCAGAGCAGTGACAGGCCGCTCAAGAGCCATGCCAAAGCCTGTCGCTGAGCATCAACCGGGTTGGCGCAAAGGGCCATGTACCATCGAGAAGATGGACAATCTTGAAGGAAAAACTGCTCTCGTTACGGGCGCCAGCCGCGGCATCGGCCGGGCCATTGCGCTCTCCCTGGCTGGGGCGGGCGCCAACGTAGTTGTCAATTTCCTGAGCCGCTCCAAAGAAGCAGAGGCGGTCGAGATGGAAATTCAGCAAATGGGCCGGCGCTGCGCCCGGGTTCAGGCTGATGTTTCCGTTACGAAAGACGTGGAGCGTCTCGCCCGCGAAACACAAGAACGTGTCGGAACCGTCGACATACTGGTTAACAACGCCGGTATCGCGCGGGCACAGGCAATCGAAGAGATCGCCGAGAGCGATTGGGACGATTTGATCGATACCAATCTGAAATCATGCTTTTTGGTCACCCAGGCGTTCCTGCCCGCGATGCGTGCCCGCAAGTGGGGCCGTATTATCAACCTCTCGTCTGCGGCGGCGCAGATCGGTGGCGTTGTCGGCCCGCACTATGCAGCCTCGAAGGCGGGAATGCTGGGATTGACGTACTATTACGCGCGATACCTGGCTAAAGAGGGAATCACCGTCAACGCGATTGCGCCCGCGCTCGTTGAAACCGACATGACCCGGGAAAATGTGAGAGCAAGCGCCTCGAACATTCCTGTAGGGCGATTCGGGTCCGTGGATGAGGTTTCCGATGTGGCTGTCCTGCTGGCTAAGAACGGCTACATCACGGGGCAGACCATCAATGTGAATGGCGGCTGGGTCATGAGCTAACCCAACCGTGTCCTCAGGATGACAATTCTGTCTGCGGATGGAAGTTGTAGCCTCAGCGGCTGAAGCCGCTCTCCTGCTTGATTGGACGGCGGGGCTTTCAAAGCCCCGCCCCTTCACGCTAAAAGAAAGTCACAGGCTCTCAGTGCGGCGGAATCCCGGGAATTTTCAGAGTGATGCGATAGATGCTCGAACTGGCAGCGACATAGAGGGTTTTGTGATCGGCGCCTCCCCAAGCCACATTGCCCACGCGCTCCGGGATATCGAGCGTGCCCAGATGCTTTCCTTCCGGCGAAAAAATCCAGACTCCGCCCGGACCAGCACTGTAGATGTTTCCTTTTGTATCGACCTTCATGCCATCCGGCGCTCCGTCCCGCTTGTCGGACGTTGCGTCGAATAGAAGCTTGCCATCACTAAGCGTCCCGTCTGCGTTCACGGTATAACGCATCCACACCTTGTTTGGCGCGGAATTGTTGACGTAGAGATATTTTTCGTCGGGAGAGAAAGCAATCCCGTTGGGCCGAGGCAGGTCGTTCACGAGCAGCTGTAGTTTGGAGTGATCGGCGGGCGTGCCGGGCTTCTGAGCCTCCGCGCCAGCCACACGATATACACCGCTGAAGGGCAATTGCTTATCAGCATCCTCGTCCAGCTTGGGGAGCCCATACGGAGGATCGGTAAAGTAGAGTGATCCATCCGACTTGTAGGTAAGGTCATTGGGGCTGTTTAAGCGCTTGCCTTCGTAGGTATCCGCCAGAACCGTAACCTGCGCCTTTGGGTCGACGTGTTCCAGTCGCCAAACGTCGCGCTGCGCGTGGCCAGCCACGGTTAGGCGCCCATGACTGTCGAGCGTCATGCCGTTGGAGCCCGGCTCCGGACCGGGGAAGGGAACTGTCCCCTTATATCCGCTTGGCTGCATGAAGGTGGTGACCCCGCCGCCAGGCGTCCATTTGCGGATGCTATTGCTGGGGATCTCAGCAAAGAGAAGATAGCCCGCCGGTATCCAAACCGGACCTTCCGTCCATTTGAATCCAGGACCTGTTGCTACCTTTTGCAGGACAGGCTGCGCAGGTACGATGAGGTCCAAACCAGGATCCGTCCGCTCTACTTTCATAGCCGCGGTGGCAGGCCCCTCGGCAGCTAATACTTGTTTTGCCATTTCTGGTACCAGGCCTTTTTGGTTCAATACGGAAGCTGTCCACATCACACCGCCGGTCATTGCGATCAACAGCATCAGGCGGGAGATTTTTCGTTGCAGCACGGAATACCCTCCACAAAACAGAGGGATCATAACACTAGCCGCCACGGGTCTCTACCTGGCGGAACGAACCTCGAGAATCTCCACCGTTTGCGATGCGGAAAATGGGACCTCCACGCCCCGCGTCCAATCGGCCCTGGTGAACTCGCCCAGTTCCTTGCCTGTGATTACGGACTTGACTTTGAATCTTCCCTCCGGAATCAGCGGCAGTTGTAGATCGGCTTTGGGCACATTGGATTGATTGCGAAATACCGCGATTACCCCTTCACCCGAATGAGACAACCGTGCAAATCCATCCCAGTTGATTGCCGAGGGCTGGCGCCAGTTGCCCAGGGGGAAGAAGCTCTGGTTAATGGGCACAGTCGCCCTCAGCTTCTTAAACCACTCAATGTGCTCGTGGTACCACTCCTGATCCGTAGCGCTCAACTTCCGTAGATCTCCGAGCAGCAGGGGAGCGGAACCTATCTCGGTTGCAAATACTTCCTGGGGGTTGGGAACGTCGGCATGCAGGTTTCCTATAAGCATGCTTTCGACCGGCATGGAAGGCGCCCTCTGGTACAGCAGGGTGCGCGCTTGCAACGTTCCAGCGGCATCGACCTGGGCATCGTGTACGTTGCTCATCCAGTCCATATCTCCCGCAGCCAACAAACCGGCGTCAATCACGTGCTTTTGCCCCCAAAGCTCGAACGTCAGGTCGAGAAGCACATCGGGATGCCGCGCATACACCTTGCTCGTCACATAACTGATGCCTTCGTAGATCATGTCCAGCGATTCGGCCCAACTGCCGTGGTCGTGGCCTTTCGCCCAGCAGCCGGGTGCTTCCCCATAGGCGTTGAAAATGGTCGTCAGGTCGAGCTTCACATAGGCCAGGTGGAAGCGGTCGATGGCGTCGTTGATGCGGTCGGCCGCCGCATCCCGAAATGGGGTGGCCAGGCACATCACCACCTTCGAGCCGGCCATGGTGGACGTCATCTTGGGCTTACCCGATTGATCGAGGGCTGCCCACTCGGGGTGATGCGCATAGTCCGCAGTGTTAAGACCGATGGCAGCCATGGGAATCCATAAGCCCAAACGCATGCCCTGCGCTTCCACCGCCTTCCGGACCTCATCCAGCCCTCCGGGAAATGCCTTCGGGTCGACCGTGTTCTCCCCGTATTCTTTTTGCCATCCATCGTCGATGGTAAAGATGTCCATCCCCATCGTGCCGGCCACCTTGATCAGTTGCTGCGTCGTGGCGAGGTTAATACTCCGCTCGAAGGGCTCCCAGGTGTTATAGATCCATGGTGCGCCCCGGGCGATCGTCTTACGTTGCAGCACGCCGGCGGTATAGGCTGGGACCACCCAATGGGAATCGTGAAGACCGTCGCCGTTACGAAAAGTAAGCAGCGAGACTGCGGCGGTTTTAAATTCCTGCCCGGGCTGCAGCGTGCGCTCGAAGGGCATGAGATCGGTATCGTAGAGAACGCCGACATTCACCCGCCCGCTGTTGTACCAGGCGTTGATTTCTGTCCGCTTCATGTATCCAGGAACCTCGCTCAAGATCGCGAAGCCATCACCTGTGCCAGGGTTCAGGACGAACAAGCCGGCATCTTCCGACCGGCCGGTATAAAAAGTCTCTCTGGGAACCGCGCCATACTGCGCATTTAAGACCGTTTGGTTCGAGGGACCCACGGAGGGCGCGATGGCCTCCATATTTAAATGAGTAATATGCAGCGGGCTGGAACCGGTATTGCGCAGGAGCAGCCATTTGCGTGTGGCCGGGTGCCCTTGATAAACGCGGTAAACAACCGACACCTCGAGCGGAATCGTCTTGCTGCGCAGCTGGATGGTCAGAGATTTCCCATCCGGTAAGTCAGCCTGGTCAGCTTTCAGCAGTTGAAAGCTCTCGCCAGTCTGACGATCGCCGTTGCAGACGAAGGAAAATTCCGCCGGCGGCTTTTGTTGCCCGGTCTGCAGCGGAGAAATGAAATCCCGATGGCTGATGAGATCGGTCAAACTCTCGGTGACAAGGCCGCGCGCGGCGTCGAAGGTAACGGTTCGCTCAATGCTGTCGTTTCCGATTGTCCAACTTTGGGAAAATGCGGACGAGGCTGCAAGCCACAATACCGTCGCAGTAAGGGATTTGATTTTCATGGGAAACACGCCCCCGGAATTTGTATCCAGTTCTAAGCCAGGACCAGGTTGAGCAGAATGAGCACCAGCAGGATCCCCGCGGCGGACCATACCAAAGGGCTGGGAAGGGCCCGCAGGCTACCCCCGACACCAGGCGGCCTGTAAGCCGCGACCGCAAGCGATGAATTTTTCGTCACCAGGCTGACGGCAATGGTAATCAGAAAGCAGCTCAGCCAGCCCACCCCGGCACCGTAGAAGCTTGCCGTCATATCGCTGCCGTACTTCAATGTTCCGTGTTGGTAGAGGAGCCAGTGCCCGAATGACGCCAGTGTCCCGCAAATGAGGCCAGTGAGTGCTCCCGCCGGTGTAATCCAAGCGGTGAACATGCCCAGCAGGAAGGTGGCAAAGAGCGGGGCATTGAAGACGGAGAACAACATCTGAACGTAATCCATCAGGTTGTTGAAGTGCAGCACCAGGAACGATGTGGCTACGCTGAGTATGGTAGCGACGACGGTTGCGACGCGGCCAACCCGTAAATAATGTTCATCCGTTCGACCCTTGGCCAGGTGAGCCTGGTAGAGATCGTAGGTCCAGACGGTATTGAAGGCCGAAATATTGCCTGCCATCCCGGACATGAAACTTGCCAGCACCGCCGTCACTCCCAGGCCCAACAACCCATGAGGATAATAGCGCTCGAGCATGGACGGCAGTGCCAGGTCGAAGCGGCTGGAGAGGTTCGCCGGGAGAATAGCCGCCGCGGCGACACCCGGCACCACCACGAGGAGGGGGAAGAACAGCTTGACGGCCGCGGCGACCAGGGGAGTACCGCATGCGCTTGGCAGGTCCCGGGCAGCTAACGCGCGCTGAACCAGGACAAAATCTGTACACCAGTAGCCAAAGCTCAACACCACCCCCAGCCCAAAGATGACACCCAGCCCGTCCATCCCCGGTATTTGGGGAGCTACCGCCTGCATGCCCGCCCAGATGTGGACCGGTTTCCCCCAGAGGTAGCGCACGGAGTGCCAGGCCAGGGGAGCAAAGCCCACGACAATGAGGCCGAACTGCAGCACCTCGTTGTACATGGTCGCGCGCAACCCGCCCAGCAAAATGTAAGCCAGCACAAATACCGCCGAGACCACCGTGGCCAGGGTGAAGCTCCAGTCAAAAACGACCTGCAGAATCAGGGCCATGGCGTAGAGGCCCACTCCCGAGACCAGGACAGTGAGGACGGCAAAGGAGAGGGCATTGAAAGTCCGGGTCGGCTCGCCGAACCTTAGCTTGAGAAACTCAGGCACGCTGCGCACGCGGCTGCGATAGTAGATCGGCATCATCATCAGGGCCAAAAAGATCATTGCCGGGACGGCGCCAATCCAATAAAAGTGCACCGCCCGCCAGCCGTATTTCGCGCTGGTGGAAACCATGCCCATCACTTCCAGGGATCCGGAGTTGGCCGCGACGAAGGCGATGCCAGTGATCGCCAGGGGCAGGGACCGTCCGGCTTCCAGAAATTGCTTAGCGGTATTGTTGCTACGCCGGAGGCGGAGGCCGATGAGCAGGATGACCAGGAAGTAGGCGATGACGATGCCGTAGTCCAGCGAATTGAGAGGAAGCTTTACCAGCGGTGTCTACCTCGCCAATCCCGGTGAGCCGGGCTGAAGGCACAGAGGCCGATCGAGTCTTTGTGGAGGTTTCGGCGCGCCATCATGGTACACCGGGAGCGGTTTCGGGTCTTTGGGGGCAGTTTTCCGGCGTTAGGCCCGGAGGCGGCCCAATCTGACTCTTTTGGGGTAGCAATGCCGATCCATAGATCCATCGCACGTGACATGCTTCGTCAAAAGGAGTAAACCCGCCCCGAGGCTCTACCGTCTATAGGGGCGAGATGGTTTCCCGTCTCCACCGCTTAGGAGGAAGTATGAAGTTGACGCTGGCGCTCTTCGCCGTCCTGGGGCTCGCACCGATGGCCCAGGCGCAAACCACCCCACCGCCCCACACTCCACCGTCACCCGCAGTCATGGCCCAGCATGAGGTTCAGAGGTATACCACCCTGCTGACGCTGACTTCGGCCCAGGTGGAGCAGGCAACGAGTTTCTTCACCACCGAAGCCACAGCGCGGCAGAATCAGATGGCCAGCGAAAGAACGGCTCATCAGGCTTTGGAAGCTGCTATCAAGGCCAACGATACCGCAACCATCCAATCCACTGCCGGCACTTTGGGGCAAATGCAGGGAGAGATGATGGCTGCCCACGGCTTGGCCCAAGCCCAGTTCTATGCGCTTCTTTCCGCGGACCAGAAGACCAAGTTTGCAGAGTTGGAGAAAGAGCACATGATGGGCGGCCCCGGGCCTGGAGCTCGCTTCATGCACTAGGAGGAAGGAATCGCGAGGCGGGTGTGGCCGCCTGCCATGACGTAAACTGCTACTCGGAAAGGCTCGTCTAAATGGAAGCATCGGAGCCGCTTATCTTCGCCAGAGAGCTTTCACCCGTGCGCGGCCGGACGATCGCAGAGCTTGACGATATTGACACTCTCTGCGCTACCTACCGGCCTCGCATCTATCGTTATGCCTTACTTTCGCTCAGGGACCCGGACTTGGCAGAAAACGTGACCCAAGACTGCTTCCTGAGGGCTTACAGGGCACGGGAGGAGTTCCGCGGGGATTGCAGCGTTGCCACGTGGCTGACGCGTATCGCAACCAATCTCATTCGCGACTGTACTCGCTCGCGCAAGTTTCAGTTTTGGAAGGCAGCGGTTAACTCGGCGGTCGAGGTCAGCGCGATGGCGGACCGTATCGCGGCCCCCACGATCTCTCCGGAAACTTCCCTCGTCGTGCGGGAGCAACTGGCCAAGGTTTGGGATGCCGTAGCAACTCTGCCCAACAAACAGCGGACCGCCTTCCTGCTGCGTTTTGTGGAAGAAATGGAACTGCCCGAGATCGCAACAGCCATGGGACTCCATGTGGGAACGGTCAAGAGTCACCTGCATCGGGGGTTGGCGGCGGTACGCAAGGCGATGGAGAAAACGAAATGAACAGCAACCATCTATCAGCCTGGGAGCAGGAAGAGTACGTGATTGAGCAGCGGACCCCAGAGATGCTTCGCCACCTCACGGAGTGCGCTCATTGCCGGGCGGCTGTCGAAGAGCTGGAGCAAAGTTTGATGGGCTTTCGGACAGCGGCCATGCAACTGAGCTCGCAATGCCTGGCGGAGCGGCCGCAGCGGGATTTTGTTGTTTCTGCCAGGCAACTGCCCCCGTACCGTTGGGCCTTCGCTGCCTTGATACCGCTACTGCTCCTGATCCTGGTGCTGCTGCCGTTTCATCGTTCGACCCCATCTCGCCCGGTTGCGCATATGAGCGATGATGCGCTCTTGGACCAGGTGGATGAACAAGTCTCGGTGGCGGTCCCATCCTCGATGGAGTCGCTGACACATCTGGTTTCCACCGGCAGCGCATCGCGCGGAGATACTTCTGCTCCAGGGAGCAAACGGCTTGTTCAGAATAATTAGTCTCACCGGATTGCTGGGAATCGCCCTGCTATCGGGCGCGGCTTTCGGCCAGGAGGGCGGGCCACCGCCCCCGGGGGCGGATAACATGGGACCTCCTCCGATGGAAGGTCGCCGGCCTCCGATGGAGCGCGCCTTTCACGTGGGCCCTCACGGCCGATGGTGGAACAATCCGGATGTGGCACAAAAGCTGAGCCTGACCCCGGACCAGCAAAAGAAAATGGAGGCGGTATTCGAGCAGAGCCGACCTGGCCTTACTCAGCTCCTGGATGCGGTTCACAAAGAAGAAGCAGCGATGGAGCCTCTGCTGTCCGCAGACCAGCAGGACGACGGAAAGATTCTGGCTCAGATTGATCGCGTAGCCCAAGCCAGGGCGGAACTGGAAAGAGCCAACGGGCGCATGCTGCTCGGCCTGCGCAAAGTGCTCAATCCGCAGCAGTGGAAGACGCTACAGTCCTTCGAGCCTCACGGGCCTTTCCCTCGCTTTGGTGGCGGCCCGCGGCCCGGTTCGGATGGCCCACCTCAGTAGCGCTGCCTTTTGCCCAAAAGTTCAGTTACTATCGTGCTCCACCGCCCAGCGGTAACCGCCGAGGTCGTTTCGATTGCACCTGGTTAATTACTGTCACTGTTAGTCTGTGGCTTCCTCATTCAAGGGTGGTATGCGGACCCAAAAGACGCCGATGGTCCGCTCATATAGTGGGCAAGCTCAACGCGATTGGAGATCCCCAGCTTTTCGAAAACGTGGAAGAGCGAATTTTTAACCGTACTTTCACTGATCTTGAGGGCGTGGGAGACCTCACGGTTGGTCATTCCTTCGGCCACCAGCATGGAGATTTCTTCCTCGCGGCGAGTGAGCAGAGTTTTTCCTTTAACGTCCGTCACTCGCAGGTTGGGCTTCAACAAGCCTTCGAAAATCATCGACAGGTCCGCGCGCCGCACCCACACTTCACCCTGAAGAACGCAGTCGATACATTTGGCCAACTGAGAAAGGTTTTCCGTGCTGTACACGATGCCGCGGGCCCCAATGCGGAACGCCTCGATAACATGATCGGGGCGTCCTTCCTGCAGCAGAAAGACGATCGGCAATTGCGGATAATGCACCCGCAGTTGCTTGGCGAAAGAGATGGTTTTTCCGTTCATGCTGGCGTCGGAGACGATCACCACGCAATTCGCATCTTCGTTCAGCAAGGCATGCAGCGATGTGGTATCGATCGCGGACATGATCTCGAGCCCGAGTTGAAGGCTCTCCAGTCCCTTGGCCAATAGTTCGCACTGCAAAATGCTGTTGTCATACACCACGATTTTGCCGGACACAGAAGGCATGCAGGAGGCTCCACTCAGCAAAGACTTGCCCTATTCGATCAGGAAATCAAAATCAACTGCCGTGTCTTTGCAATGCGCCTTTTACTGTCGTTACTGTCCACGGTCGTGTTTTTCCAGGAATGGGGGGCAATGCGAGCACAACAATTGTTTTTTTTAACTTTGGTTTGCTCGAGGACCATTGTCGCTCATTACAAGCTGAAAACAATGCGTTAATTAGTTCTGGACACAATCACCTATAGTAACCACACTTTTTGTTACTGATTCGTGGGACCCCGACGGGGCAAGTAATTACTGGCAGTAGATACTCCTACATTGGCGGCGCGATTGCCACGAAAAGAAACGAATTTCGTGCGCCTTTCGGATTTCGCCGGCTCCAGTTTTTTTCGGGCCTGGAAATCGTGTGAGCCTATCCACTCGGGACGAAAGTTAGGGCCACCCAGGGGGCTATTCGTTCTATTGCCTTGTGCCAGGACTCCAACTACCTTCGCTAATGTACTCCCCCGAAATCATTGGAAGTGATGGTTGAACGTTCTCTCTGTAGATCGTGTTCCATCTCTTCCGTATTCGAAAGAGCCAGATGTGGCTCACATGGCGAAGCTATGCCCTTAAACCGATACCTCATACCGGAAGCTGAGTTGAAGCCGTTGCCAGCGGGTTCGTGTGCCGCGTGGTATCCGGTCCAGACGCGTTACCAATGCGAAAAGAGAGTAGGCGCTGCGCTGCGGGAACAGGGTTTCGAGACCTTCACGCCTATGCAGCGGGAGCTGCGGCGATGGAGTGACCGTACAAAGATGGTTGAGTCGCCGCTCTTTCCAGGTTACGGGTTTGTGCGCATGGAAGCCGAGCCCAGATCGCTCACCCGGGTTCTGCGTGTGCCTGGTTTCGTAAGGTTCGTGACCTGCGGACGTGAGCTTGCCGCGGTGCCCGATGAGGAAATCGAAAGCATTCGTACCCTGGTTGAAAGTGACACTGAGTATCGGCCGGGTCCGTTTCCCGCAATGGGAGAACGGGTCAGGATTCGAGGCGGCTGCCTCGAGGGTGTCGAAGGTATTCTGATGGCCCAGACGGGTCGCGGCGAGATTGTGATCTCTGTGGGCGCGATCCAGAGATCGCTGAAGATTTCCTTGGCCGGCTACCAGGTCGAGCGCGTTTCTTGACGAGAGCTGCGTTCTGGATAGGTTTATAGATTTTGATCAATCGCGGCGCCGGCCAGAGCAGTTCCTTGGTGTTGAGCTCGGGTGCTGAGCCCGGCTGCTCTCGGGCGCACGCAATACGTCTTGGCCCTCACCAACCGTACTAAATCCACCCTCTACAGCCGCCGGATCCCTCCTGCTCAGGTTTGCGGGGTCCAGCTTCGGCGGATCCACCTCCACGGAGAAGGTGTGGTGCTTCGCCCAGAACCCTCCCATCCCTTCTCTGACAAGGGACGACCAGGAAGCGGGCTTTGCTGCAGCGATGCAGTTCTACCCGCAGTCTTCGGCACCTGATTTTCGGCATCTAGAGTCTCCCCCGCGAGAGCGTACCCCTGGCCGTCGAATCAAGGCGGGAACAATGACGGGTGTTCAGGGAATCCTGGTTCGCAAGAAAATCGACTTCCGGATAGTCATCTCACTGAACGCAATCATCCGGAGGGTCGCCGTGGAGGTTGATGTAGGAGATATCGCACCAGGCGAACACTTAGGCTAAGTGCCCAGACGACTTACACGTGCCGCAATCGAGCGAAGCCACTTCTGACTGTCACCCCCCGGGCTAGATATTCCGAAAGATCTACGACTCACGACAATGTCGACCGCATCAGCCGCACAGCCAACGTCAAGTTATCATTTGGCCATTCCTCCAGTTCGGAATGGTTACAAGCCTGGTATTTCTGCGGCGATTATCCTGGTCGCAGACTTCCTGGCACTGAGTCTTATCCTATGGGCATTCTGGAGCAGCTCGATAATCGATCGACACGCCGACCTGGACAGCTGGCAAGTTCCAGGGCTGTTACTGCCGTTGTTTCTTCTGCTCTATTGGCGCTTCGATCTGTATCCTGGGGTGAGCATCAACCCAGTAGCTGAGATCCGATGTGTTTGCCTGGCAAACCTCACCGCCTTTTTTTCCATTTCTGTAATTCTCGCGCTTCGTCATGCAACGACGCTTGCACTACTTATCTGCTTTGCCGCGATGATCAGCGCATCTGTTTTGATACCCGTGACGCGAGCAGCAATCCGAAAGATCGGGTCACAATTTGACTGGTGGGGCCATCCCGTTGTGGTGTTCGGTGGGGGCTCCATGGCACGCTCGGTATTGCGCAAGCTTCTGAGCCGGCCGGACCTTGGACTGCGTCCGATAGCAGTGATTGCCGATCACCTTTCCGATAATGAGATAGAAGGTATCCCTTTATTCAAATCGGAATACCTAAGCCTAATCGCTTCACGCAACGTGAAGCACGCGATCGTGGCGGCGCCGGAATTGTCGCAATCGGCGTTTACGGATGTGATCGAGCGAGGAGGCGAGGTCTTTCCGAGCCTGCTTCTGATTCCCAACACGGATTTTATCTGGAGAGATGGGACACATACGCGAGATTTGATGGGGACCCTGGGAATTCATGTCCGAAACAATCTGCTCGACCGTAGATCACGAATTACGAAGCGTGCGATCGATTTAGTATCAGGGACCTTGCTGATGATCCTACTTCTTCCCCTACTTGTGATGATCTCGTTTCTAGTTGTGGTGGACTCAGGATTTCCCGTCTTCTATCGGCAGGAACGACTGGGACGCGGAGGCCGGGGCTTCAAATTGTGGAAATTCAGGACGATGGCAAGAGATTCAAAGGCGATCCTGGAGAGTTATCTGCAGAGCGAACCTCATCTTATGAAAGAGTGGACCGAAAATCAGAAGCTCAGAAGGGATCCACGAATTACGCGGGTAGGAAAGGTGTTGCGAAAGTCGAGTCTGGACGAGCTTCCACAACTGTGGAACGTGATAAAGGGTGAGATGAGCCTGGTCGGCCCGCGACCCATCGTCCACGCCGAGGTGATTAAGTACCGAGAGAGCTATGCTCTTTATTCACGTATAACTCCCGGACTAACCGGGCTATGGCAAGTCTCCGGACGCAGCAGTACTACATACGCCGAGCGCGTTGCATGGGATACTTATTATGTCCGGAACTGGTCGATGTGGATGGACATCTACCTCCTGGCCAGAACCGTAGGCGTGGTTCTCACTGGTGACGGTGCTTTCTAGCAAGAGGATTCGGAGAGTTCAGTTTCAATTGTTCTCTTTCTCATTCAGGCTGCACAAGGCCTCAGAATCAGCGGGGTAAGAAATGAAGTATTCAATCATCGCGATCGTAGCGCTCATCTCAACAATGGCGGTTTTGGGAAGGGCTCAGAACACTGCGGCGTCTCCCAACGCTCCGCAGAGTCATACTGTGGGTTCCAGCGGCTCTACGGCCGGATCCCCCGCCTTTCAGGAACGACATCCACGTTATCGGTTGCGAAAGGGCGACAGCTTCGAATTGAAATTCGAGTTATCTCCTGAATTTGACCAGACCGTCGAGGTGCAGCCGGATGGCTATGTGGCCCTAAAAGGGGTCGGCTCGCTTTTTGTCGAGGGCGAAACCGAGCCGGAAGTGAGGGAAACTGTGAAGGCTGCATACGCGAAGATCTTGCACGACCCAGTTGT
>JBARKD010000123.1:0-11512 GCA_049800615.1 Acidobacteriaceae bacterium
ATCCTTGGTCGCTGGGCAAGAAATATAGTTATCTACGACGCCGCCCCGGTCTAAATGACCCGGCGGGGCTGAAGCCCCGCCCCTTCACGCCAAAAAGACTTAGGTTACTTACTTCTGGGACAAGACTCTAGCGTTGCAGTTGAGTGTCGGCCTTGCTCGGGGTCTGCGAAACCTGTGCCGGGGTGGGCAATTGGGTAGTATCCCATCCGCCGCCCAGAGCCTCCACGAGCAGGACCGCGCCGGTCATCTGCTCGATTTGCAGGCTGTACAACGTCTGCTGGCTGCTGAAGACCGTGTTTTGCAGTGTCACGACGTCGATATACGGATCAACGCCGGTTTCATATCGGCCCATTTCGAGATTCAACGAAGTCTGGGCCGAATCCACCGCGGCACGCTGCTGCTGAATCTGCTGGGAGAGAATTCTGGTCTCAGCCAGGTAATCTTCCACCTGTTGAAAGGCGGTCAGGACGGTTTCCCGGTAAGTCGCCACGTCGGCGTTATAAATCGCCACGTACTGATGGAGTCCGGCGCGGAGCGCGGCATTGAAGATGGGTTGAGAGAAACTGGGACCGACCGACCAGAAACGGCTGGGCCAGTCGGCGAGATGCTTGAACAGATAGCTTTCAAATCCGCCACTCGCGGAAAGCGTCAGGGTAGGGTAGAAGGCGCTGTAAGCGACTCCCAAATTAGCGTTTGCCGAGGCCATAGTCCGCTCCGCCGCAGCAACATCGGGACGGCGCTGCAGGAGTAGCGAGGGCATGCCGATGGGTATCGGCGGGGGAGCGGTGGTGATGGGACGCTGGGGCAAAGCGAAATCGGAAGCCGGCTTGCCCAACAGGACGGCGATGGCATGCTCATACTGCGCGCGCAAAATACTCAAATTGGTCAAGGAAGCCTGCGCTGTCTGCAGGGTGGTACGTGCCTCGACCACCGAGATCTGATCGCCGACACCGGTGTCGTATTGTGCCTGGGTCAGGTCGAGGGACTTTTGGTATTGGGCAACTGTCTTGGAGTAGAGATCGACAAGGGCATCCTGACCGCGAATCTCGAAGTAGTATTCCGCCAGGTCCGCTTGCTCGATCAACTTTTCGTTTTCCAGGTCCGCGGCGCTGACCTGGGCCGAATACTGTGCCGCATGCACCTGGTTGCGGATCCTGCCAAACAGGTCGGGCGTCCAGGAAATATCAAGAGGCAGTGCATAGATCTGGGAGGTCTTACCGGGATTCGCCGTGGTGCTGGTAGAGCCGAGATTGCTCGACGATCGTTGGCGGCTGTAGGACGGCCCGGCATTAATGGTGGGATAGTACTGCGCCCGCGCTTCGCCGACCAGGGCGCGCGCCTCCATGAAATTCTCAAAGTATAACTTTATGGTTTGGTTGTTGATGTTGAGCTGGTTCTCGAGGTCGTTCAGCTCAGGTTCGTTGAAGATGGCCCACCAGTCACCGCGTATTTTCGCATCAGCAGGTTCGGCGACTGTCCAGGTCCCCGTTTCTTGATTTGCGCCGCTCTGAGCGCCCCTCCCCTGGGCTCCATTGCCTTGTACCCCTTGGTTCGGGGTCGGCTGGCTTGGATTGGCCTGGTTAGCCGGACTAGCCGGCGAGCTGGCTGGAGGCGCCTCTTTGTACGCAGGCGGCGCGGCAACAGTCGGTGGGTGATATTTCGGCCCCACCGTGCAGCCCGTCAACGCGGCGCAAAGAAGAATGCCAAGCCGGCATTGTCGAGTGATGATTCTGGTCTTCTCCATAATGACTCGTCCTAAACGGCTCCTTCCAGATTGGGGCGGAAGGTGTCGTGATGTTTGCCCAGAGCCCGCAACCGCAGGCGATCCATATAGAGGTAAATGACTGGCGTGGTGTAAAGCGTAAGCATCTGGCTCACGATGAGTCCGCCTACGATCGTGATCCCCAGTGGACGCCGCAACTCTGACCCTGTACCTGTGCCGAAAGCCAAGGGGAGAGCTCCAAACAAAGCAGCCATCGTGGTCATCATGATAGGCCGAAAGCGCAACATGCAGGCTTCGAAAATCGCATCCGTGGTGGTCTTGCCGTGTTCCCGTTCGGCCACCAGCGCAAAGTCGATCATCATGATGGCATTCTTTTTCACCAAGCCGATCAAGAGCACGATGCCGATGATGGAAATGACGTTGAGGTCATTCTTGAAGACCAGCAAAGCCAGCATGGCCCCGACGCTGGCCGGGGGCAGGGTGGAGATGATGGTGAGGGGATGGACCAGGCTTTCGTACAAGATACCGAGCACGATGTATACCGCGAGCAAGGCGGTAGTGATCAAGATCGGCTCCGTGCTCAGGGACTGCTGGTAGGCCTGCAGGGTGCCGGCGAAAAACCCCCGAATGGTGCTGGGAAGGCCCAACTTGGTCTGCATCTCGTTAATTTCGAGCGTCGCGTCGCTCAGGGAGAGACCAGGGGCCAAGTTGAAAGACACCGTGACCGACGGGAAAACGCCAGTGTGGTTCACCTGCAAGGGAGTCGTGCCCGCGGCGGCGGTCGAGACCGCCCGCAACGGGGTAACCCCGTTTGCCTTAGCCGCCGGGTAAATGTAGTTGAGTCCCTCAGGTGACTGCCAGTATCTGGGCGCCACTTCGAGCACAACATAATACTGGTTCAACTGGGTGTAGATAACCGAGACCTCTGCCTGACCGAAGGCGTTGTATAGGGCGGAATCGAGTGAAGCGGGGTTCAGGCCCAATCTTGCCGCAGTGGTTCGGTCATAGGTCACATACTCTTCCAATCCGCCGTTTTGCTGATCGCTATTAACATCCTGGAAACCGGGCAGCCGCCTCATCTGGGCCAAGAGAAGAGGTCCCCAGTGAGCCAAGTCATCCACACTGTCCGCCTGGAGGGTGTACTGGTAGAGAGCATTCGAGCCGCGGCCGCCAATGCGCAGGTCCTGCGCCGCCTGCAGAAATGCCTGGGCTACCGGAAGGCGATTCATTTTGGGCCGCAAGCGATTGATGATGTCCATCACGCTCACCTTCCGTTGATCAAGCGGCTTGAGCGAGGCGTAAATGAAGCCACCGTTGCTGCCTCCGCCTCCTCCACCACCACTGCTGCCGGCATATGCGTTCACGTGAGCCACGGCTGGATCTGCCTTGATGACCTTGACGAGAGCCCGGATAGAGTCTTCCATAACCCCGAAGGAGGCATCCTGCGGGCCCTGTACCCCGCCCACCATCGCTCCTGTGTCCTGCTGGGGAAAGAAGCCCTTGGGAATCTTGATGATCAGCACCACATTCAACGCGATGGTCAGCAAAAGCGCCACCAGCATCAAACCGGAATTGTCCAACACCCACGACAAAGAATGGCGGTAGACATTCAGCATGCCCTCAAAGAACCGCTCGCTCGCCTGATAGAAGCGTCCATGCTTCTCTCCCTGGTGCGATTTGAGCAGGTGAGCGCACATCATTGGCGTCGTAGTTAGAGAGATCACCATCGAAACCAGGATGGCTGTGGACAAAGTGACTGCGAACTCGCGGAAGAGCCGTCCGACAATGCCGCCCATCATGAGAAGGGGAATGAAAACGGCAATCAGCGACGTGCTCATGGTAAGCACGGTGAACCCGATTTCTTTGGCTCCGGTGAGCGCAGCCTGCGTCGGGGCCATGCCCATTTCCAGATAACGGGAGATGTTTTCCATGACCACGATGGCGTCATCCACCACGAATCCGGTGGAGATGGTCAGCGCCATCAGCGATAGATTGTCGAGGCTATAGCCGAGCAGATACATCACGGCGAAGGTTCCGATCAGAGAAACGGGAACAGCAACGCTGGGAATGAGGGTGGCGCGGCCATTACGAAGGAAGAGAAAAACGACCAGGATGACCAGCACAACCGAGGTGGTCAACGATGTCTCCACATCGTGGAGGGAAGCTTTGATGGTGGTAGTCCGATCGAGAACAATCGTGGTATTAATGCCCTTGGGCATGACTGCGGTCAGGAAAGGAAGCTGCGCCCGGACACGATTGTTAGTCTGAATAATGTTGGCGCCCGGCTGGCGGAAGATGATCACCGTAACCGACGGAATACCGTCGAGGTAGCCGGCTGTGCGGATGCTCTGCGCCGAATCCTGTACGTTGGCAACGTCGGAAAGATGGACGGCAAGTCCATTGTGGTAGCCGACGATGAGCGGCCTGTATTGAGCAGCCTTGGAAATCTGTCCGTCGGTGACAATGTCGGCGGTGATCAGATTATTGGTAATTTGTCCGCGCGCGAGGTCGGAATTCTGCAGGCTCAACAATCTCTGAATCGTAGCCATGGTAATTCCGTAGTGGTTCAACTGCGGAGGATTTACGTCGACGCGCACCGATGGATACGAAGCCCCTCCGACAAAAACCTGCCCCACGCCCTGAATCTGAGAGAGCTTTTGCTCCATGATCGTGGACGCAGCGTCATACATCGCCTCCTTGTCGTATTTGCTGGAGGTGAGGCCGATGATCATGATGGGTGAGTCCGCGGGATTCACCTTGCGGTAGCTGGGATTTGAGGGAAGATTGGCGGGCAGGTAAGTTCTCGCGGCATTGATACCGGCTTCCACATCGCGTGCCGCGGCATCGATGTTGCGGCTCAAATCGAACTGCAGGGTGACGTTGGTGCTACCCAACGAGCTCGACGAGGTCATCTCGGTGACTCCGGCGATGTGGCCGAATTGGCGTTCCAGAGGAGTGGCCACCGAAGAAGCCATGATTTGGGCGCTAGCGCCGGGCAGGCTGCCCGAGACCGAGATGGTGGGAAAGTCTACCTGAGGAAGCGGAGAGACCGGCAGCACATTGAAGGCGATGGCCCCAGCGATGGCGATAGCGATCGTCAGCAGGGTTGTGGCCACTGGCCGGCGGATAAAAGGAGCGGAAATGTTCACGCTTCACCCGCCGGTTGCGGTTCGGGTCCTGCGCCGGAGGCGCTGTGCGATCCGGAGAATCTCTGCGACAGCTTGTCAAAGAAGATGTAAATCACCGGCGTGGTGTAGAGGGTAAGCACCTGGCTCAGCAGCAGACCGCCGACCATGGCAATGCCCAGGGGACGGCGTAGTTCCGAACCGTACCCGGTACCAAAGGCGAGGGGTATTCCGCCAAGCAAGGCCGCCATGGTGGTCATCATGATCGGCCGAAAGCGCAGCAGGCTAGCTTCGAAGATGGCGTCGGTTGCCGGCAAACCGCGCTCACGCTCACCTTCAAGAGCAAAGTCGACCATCATGATTCCGTTCTTTTTCACAATGCCGATGAGCAAAATGATGCCGATGATCGCCACCACGCTCAAGTTCTGATGGAACAGGATCAGAGACAGCAGTGCACCCACGCCCGCCGAAGGCAGAGTGGAAAGAATTGTGATGGGATGGATGAAGCTCTCGTATAGAACGCCCAGCACGATATACACAGTCACCAGGGCGGCGAGGATAAGCAGAGGTTCGTTGGACAGGGAATTTTCAAATGACGCGGCAGTGCCCTGGAAACCAGTCTGCACGCTTGCGGGGAAGTTGATGTCCTTCGCAGCCTTATTGATGTCGTCGATAGCTTCGCCCAGGGCAGCATTCGGGGCCAGGTTAAAGGAAACGGTGACTGACGGAAACTGTCCCTGGTGATTGATCGAGAGTGATTCCGTCCCCTGAGTGATTTGAGCAAAAGCGTCCAGAGGAACGGCGTTGGTGAAGTTGGAACTGGTATTGGTGTTGGCGGAACTTGAGCCGGTGGCGTTGGTGCTGGTGACCAGTGAGTTCTGGGGCGGCGTGAGTATGCCCGAGGACGGGGTATACAGAGCGGATTCTGAAGCGGCGTTGGTGCCCGCTGTGGCCGACGCGGAGGCGGAGAAGGAAGTACTGGCAGCCGCGCCGCTGGTGCTGGAGGATGCGTTGCTCTGGATGTAAATCTTGTTCAGCTTCTTGGGATCGATCGTAAAGTTGGGCTGCGCCTCCATGATCACGTGATACTGGTTGAGTTGCGTGTACATGGTGTTGATTTGGCGCTGGCCAAAAGCGTCGTAGAGCGTCTGATCGATAGTCGCGGGCGCAATACCCAGCCGGGATGCCGAGACCCGGTCAATGGCCAACGATACGGTCAGGCCGCCAGTTTGCTGATCCGTCGCCACATCCTCCAGCGACGGGAGTTGCTTGAGCTTATCCACAAATCTGGTGGCCCACGTGTTCAGCTCATTGATGTCCGGGTCTTCCAGCGTGTACTGGTACTGGGTGCGGCTCACGCGATCGTCCACTGTGATGTTCTGCACCGGCTGCATGTACAGCTTGATCCCACTGACCTGGGCCAGACTGTTATTGAGCCGGCGAACTATGTCGGCAGCCGAGAGGTCACGCTGGTCGAGCGACTTCAGATTGATAGACATACGCCCGCTGTTGAGGGTCGTATTCGTGCCATCTGCCCCGATGAAGGAGGAAACGCTGGCGACGGCGGGATCCTGCAGGATGATCTTCGTCAACTGCTGCTGCGCGTTGGCCATAGCGGCGAAGGAGACGGAGGCGGGCGCTTGAGAGATGCCCTGGATTACGCCCGTATCCTGCACCGGGAAGAAGCCTTTGGGGATCAAGATGTAGAGAAAAATGGTAAGCGCCAGGGTTGCTAATGCCACCAGCAGGGTGAGTCCCTGGAAACGTAGAACGACTTTAAGCGTACGACCGTAGAAAGCGATCATCCGCTCAAAAGCGCGCTCTGAAGCCTGGTAAAAGCGCCCCTGTGTATCTGCCGGATTGTGTCGCAGGATGCGGGAACACATCATCGGCGTCAGGGTCAGCGAGACCACGGCGGAGATGATGATGGTGACCGCCAGGGTGACGGCGAATTCACGGAACAGGCGGCCGACCACATCTCCCATGAAAAGCAGGGGGATGAGCACGGCGATGAGCGAAACGGTCAGCGAAACGATGGTGAAGCCAATTTGCTCCGCCCCGGTCAGCGCCGCCTGCATCGGGGTCATGCCCTCTTCCAGGTAGCGGGAAATGTTCTCGATCATGACGATCGCGTCATCCACGACGAAACCGGTGGAGATGGTCAACGCCATGAGCGACAGGTTGTCCAGACTGTAGCCAAGCGAGTACATGGCCGCGAAGGTGCCCACAATCGACAGAGGCACGGCAACACTGGGGATGATGGTGGCGTACAGGTTGCGCAGGAAGAGAAATATCACCATCACCACCAGAGCGATGGTCAGCATCAGTTCGAATTCGACATCGGCCACCGAGGCCTTGATCCCGGTGGTGAGATCGGTCAGAGTGGTGATGTCAATACCTGACGGCAGGTTCGCCTGCAGCTGCGGCATTAGCAGCTGTATGCTTCTCACCACGCTAATGGTGTTGGCGCCGGGCTGCCTCTGCACATTGAGAATCACTGCCGGCGTCTGGTTCATCCAGGCCGCCTGTTTGGTGTTTTCTACTCCGTCCAGGACGGTGGCGACATCGTGCAAAAAGACCGGAGCGTTGTTGCGATAGGCGACCACCACATTCTTGTAGTCGGCACTGGTGATAAGTTGGTCGTTGGCGTCAAGCTGATAGTTCTGCCGCGGGCCGTCAAAGTTTCCTTTGGCCTGATTGACGCTGGCTGACACCAGTGCGGTTCGGACTGCTTCGAGGTCAATGCCATAGTTCTGCAGTTGCGCTGGATTGATCTGGATACGCACCGCGGGCTTTTGGCCACCGCTAATGCTGACCAGGCCAACTCCACTGAGCTGGGAAATCTTTGGCGCCAGACGCGTGTCGACCAGGTCTTCCACCGAGGAAAGAGGCAGCGTTTTAGAGGTAATGCCCAGAGTAAGAACAGGTGCATCCGCCGGATTGGTCTTGCTGTAGATCGGGGGAGCCGGCAGGTTGGCGGGAAGAAAGCTTTGCGAGGCGTTGATGGCCGACTGCACTTCTTCTTCCGCAATATCGATGTTCAGCGAAAGATTGAACTGCAGCACGATTACCGAGGTGGCGCCGGAGCTGGTGGAGGTCATCTGGCTCAGGCCCTGCATTTCCCCAAATTGACGTTCCAGAGGAGCGGTCACCGTGGTGGCGACCACATCCGGACTAGCTCCAGGATAGAAGGTAAGTACCTGGATGGTCGGGTAGTCGACCTCAGGCAGGGCGGAGACCGGCAACTGCGTGTAGGCAACGATACCCACCAACAGAATTGCGGCCATCAGCAGCGAGGTTGCGACTGGCCGCAAGATAAATGGGCGAGACGGACTCACGGGGCATTGCTTTCGTTATTCGAAGGCAGAAGCTGTTGTTTTGTGACCACGACCTTGGAGCCGTCCTGCAATTTCTCGAAACTGCTGTCGGCAATTTCGTCGCCAGGATCCAGTCCCTGGACCTGTGTCATATGCGATTCGCTGATCCCAGGTTTGACGTTATGAATGTGCGCGACGCCGTTTTGAATCAGAAAAACGAAAGCAACGTCGCCGTTGTGCTGGATGGCTGAAGAGGGAACAAGCACAACATTTTGCAGCGTGGTCAGGAGCAGGCGGACGTTGACGAACTGGTTGGGGAAGAGCGCGTTGTCACTATTCTGATAGAGGGCGCGCAGCTTCAAGGTTCCCGTGGTGGTATCGATTTGATTGTCGGTGGCCTGGAGCGTTCCCGTTCCCAGCTTGGTCTCTTCCGAGCGGTCATATGCGTCCGCGGTGAGCGGTTTGCCATGACCCATCTGCTGCCGCAGCCTGGTCACGTCGTCCTCAGGAATGGTAAAGACCACGGTGATGGGTTGCATCTGAGTGACAACAACCAGCGGCGTGCTGCCGGAAGCGACTGTCAGATTGCCGGGGTCAACCAGGCGAAGGCCGACCCGGCCAGTAATGGGAGAAGTGATGTTGGTGAACCCGAGCTGTACCTGGTCATACTGCAGTGTGCCCTGATCAGCCTTGACCGTTCCCCGATCCTGCAGGACGAGCTTTTCCTGGTCGTCCAGAGTCTGCCTGGGGATGGCATTCCGTGCCCAGGCATCCTGATAACGCTTGAGGTCCATTTCCGCCTGCGCCAGCAGGTTGGTATCACGTTCGAGAGCGCCTTGAGCCGCCAAGACGTTGGCCTGGTAGGGCCGGGGGTCGATTTGAATGAGCGGCTCGCCGCGTCGAACGATCTGACCTTCGCGGTAGTGCACCTGTGTGAGGATGCCTGTTACCTGGCTCACCAGAGTTGTTGTGTAAACCGGCGTCACGGTGCCGATGGCGTCAAGGTAGACGCCAATATTGCCTTTCTGCGCGGTTACCTGGTTAATGGTCACTGTAGCGCCGGCTGCAGCGCGCCTGCCCGTAGGGGCCGCAGCCGCCGGCTTGCGATGCCAGACCCACCAGAAGAGGAGACCAAACAGCAGCAAGATGATCAGCCAGACGAGAATGCGGACGCTCCCCGAGCGTTTGGGAGGAGGTAACTGGTGGTCCGGCCCAATCTGGGTTTTGGTAGCGCGCGGCTCCGTGGGGACTTGCTTGTCTCGGGTGTCGCGAATGTCGTCTTGCATCAGTTGACCTGGTGTCCTCTTTCCTGCTGCGTTTTGCCGTGAAGTTCGAAGAGTCGCCCCGGCCCTAACCTCACTGCGGGTCTATCAAGCCGGAGAAGACGATTTGAAAGCGCGGTGACGGCACGCATGGACACACGCTGTCAGAAAATTTTGCATAGTCATCCAAGGGAATCGAAAGCCACCTGCCTGAAGGTGGAAAATCT
Organism: Acidobacteriaceae bacterium; assembly: GCA_049800615.1. Taxonomy (GTDB): domain Bacteria; phylum Acidobacteriota; class Terriglobia; order Terriglobales; family Acidobacteriaceae; genus PALSA-350. The sequence goes on from JBARKD010000123.1 coordinate 9,655, forward strand.
TACACTCTGGGTGCAATGAAGATTTAGACGATACGCACGCACCAAGAGACGCACAGTTGCCAGCTCTTCCCATGGCTTCTGCGCGTACCAGGTTGAGGATAACGCACACGGGCCTCCAACGAAAAGACGCAAGGCCAATAGAGCGCTCAATGCCATACATCTCCTGTTTAAAAACTCCGCATCTAAAGTCGGTCACGGGTGGGTCACGGACGAGATGCCGGGATTGGTCGGCCTTTACACTTGCCGACTCATGTAGCACCCATTAGCGATTTGGGGAGGGATTCTACTTTGCGGCAGCTTCTTTCCTGGCGGCAGAAGTTGGGGTTCTTTTCCGGTCCTTCAGTTTAGCCCACCGCCTGCGCTGGGCTTCGCCGATGGCGCGCCGCGCCTCAGTGCTCAGGGTTCGTCTCGGGACTGAGCTGGAGGCTGCCGCCCGGGCTTTTTTCCCGGCCCGTCTCGGAGCCGGATTAACGCTCACCTCGAGGATAGCGCGGGCACGGCGAAGCATCGTTAGTTCTTCATCGATGGCATTGAGTATGTGCTCGTTCAAGCTTGTTCCTTTAGAGGAAGCCACGATTCTCCGGCGCTCCCTCTAAAGGATAACAGGTCGATCACCCGCAATGACCATTTGCCGTGAAACGGAATTCGGCTGGGAACTTGTGTTTGGAAGCGGGGAGGGGTGAAAACCGATCTCCCCAAACATTGGGGATGCCGCCAGAAAATGCAGGGAAGAGGGCATAAGAAACTACTGTTGTTCTATTTAGGCGGCCATCCCCAAGTACCTGTTACTGAAGTGCTTTGCAGTAATGGCGCTAAAGTTACACCGCTCGTTTGCCACGCTACCCGTTTCGTAAGATGGCGTTCTTCCTGATCTCGATTAATCTCACTCTTGCAAGAAGTCGCAGTGACATCAGGGGGAACGATGAAGCGGTATATCAAGTCAATGCAGGTTGTAATGCTGGCGGCGGCCGGTGCCATGGTTGTGGCTGGTTGCGCAGATTCCAGGGTCGCAAGTAAAGAAAATCTTGCCGTTGCCCTCAACCACGATTATTCCGTGAACGAGGATTGCCTCTTTGCCAAGCCCATGCCCTTCCCGTACGAGGCGTCCGTGAATGACAAGCTGCTTTCGGAGACCCGGCGCCGATTGGATGCGCTGGCCGAGGCCGGTTTGCTGGAGCGGGAACAGAACGTCGTCCGGGGGGAAACCGTCAACCGCTATGTACTGACGGCGGAGGGAAGCCGCACGGAAGGTAAGGGACGCTTCTGCTATGGGCGCCGCCAGGTGACCAGCGTGGAGAACTTCACGCAGCCGGTGGACTATCAAGGCAAGCCCTTAACAAAGGTTGAGTATCACTTCGTGTTGAAGAACCCGCCCACCTGGGCAAAGCAGGATGAGGTGCGCAACGCCTTTCCCAGCGTGGCCACAGCCACATCCGATCAGCCGGTTGACGAAGCCACGCTGATGCTGACCCAAGACGGTTGGGTTTTGACCTACTAAGGGATTTCCGGGCGCTCATACCCGCCAGATCGTTATGCGGGTTATGAGCGCCTTCTCTTTTTGTGGTTTCTGCTGGTCTTGGTCTCGCCCCTGAAAGCCTCTCCTTAAAACTTTTTACGTTTTGGCTTCCGGCTACTCCGTACTGAGCAGGATCCGGAGGTCGCGCAGATTGTTGTGTGTAGGACCCGTGACCAGCAAATCGCCCAGGGCAGCAAAGAGGGGGTACGCATCGAAGCGAGCGAGGGCGGTTGCGGCGTCGATGCCCAGAACGCGAGCGCGGGCAACGCTGGTCGCATCAGCGATGGCTCCCGCTGCGACACTGTTTCCATCAATGCCGTCGCTGCCCGCGCTCAGTACAAC
>JBARKD010000124.1:0-1535 GCA_049800615.1 Acidobacteriaceae bacterium
GCCGATGTTTGGGTTATGGCAGGAAGCACAGGAAATTGTGTTGTCTTTTGACAACCTGGGGTCGTAGAAAAGCTTTCGCCCCAGGGCGATCGTTGCCAGGGTGGGAGGATTGTCCGCGGGGATGGGAACCGGCGGCAAACCGAGCGGAGCTTTGATAGCCACAACCTCACCGATTGGCTTGTCGTGACCAGGAGCTCTACATCCAACGCTAACAGTGAGGACCAGGAACCCGGCGATAAGAACGAGTTGTCGACTCGGTACTTTCAAGCTCAACATTATTATAGCTTTGCCGTTAGCCCACGATGTCGTAAGGGCGCATCATGTTGTTGGCCTCATGTTCCTGCACGTGACAATGCCAGAGATAGCGGCCGGCAAATCCATCAAACGAGATGTGGATGCGCGTGACCATAGTGGGCGGACATTGCACTACGTCCTTCCACCCGGTTTCATTGGGATTCGGCCCAAGAACATCCCCGGCAAAGCGCAGCGTAGCGTTTTGCAGCAGGTAGACGTCGCGATCGAATGACCGGCGATCCATTACCTGGAAGCGTACGTGGTGGAGATGAATGGGGTGGGTATCGTCGGTGAGATTGACCAGGGACCAGATCTCGGAGGAGCCGAGCTTCGACGTCTCGGTCACCGGCATGTGCCATGGCGTCCGGTTGAGCAACATGACCATTGGGTTGCCGGCAGGCTCCTTGAACTCGTTCAGAGTCATCACTCGCCTTCGTACCGCGGCTGTCTCGGGCAGGCTGACAAGGGGCCGCAGCGTGCCGGGGACCTGGCTGCTGTCGGGCATGGGGGTGGACCCAACGCGAAACTGCATCATCTGGAACGCTCCATTGGTCAGTAGGATGCGCTCCCCGCGCCTGGCCGCGAAATCGACGATCAGATCGGCCCGTTCCCCCGGGGCAAGCAGAAGACTGGTCAATCGAACCGGGCCAGGGAGCAGCCCCTGGTCCGCGCCGATTTGCAGGAACTGGGAGCCATCGGACAAGCCGAGGCGGAAAAAGCGAGCGTTGGCCGCGTTCAGTACTCGCAGGCGATAGCGGCGCGGTTCTACTTCGCAAAAAGGCTGGACCCGGCCGTTCACCACCATTGCGTCGCCGGCTACCTCGTCCGTCCAGGGATGTTCTGGATCGGGAGAAACGGGATAGTACAACTGCCCTTCGTGATCGAAGATCCGGTCATAGAGCACCAGTGGCAGCTCAAAACGCCCGGCAGGCAGTTTGAGGCGTGCTTCCTGTTCATCACGAAGCAAATACACGCCCATCAGTCCGGCGTACAGGTTCAGCCGGCTGGTGCCCATCGCATGGTCGTGGTACCAGAGCATGGTGGCGTCCTGCCGGTTGGGGTAATGGCAGACGCGCGATTCCCCGCGGGGGTACCAATGTTCCGGATAGCCGTCGTCTGCCGCTGGGGTACGGCCACCATGCAGATGGACGACGGCGCGCGACTCGGGCAGCTCCCGGCCAGAGCCGTGGAGACTGTAGTCGATGGGGAGGAAATGCCGCGGTGGCAAATGATTGTGCCAC
>JBARKD010000125.1:0-21043 GCA_049800615.1 Acidobacteriaceae bacterium
AGGCATTGTAGTGATCGCATTCGACAGCGCGGAGCAACTGCGTGCCTGGTACGATTCGCCAGCCTATCAGGCGATCAAACCTCTCAGGCAAAGCGCAGTAAAAGGCCGCATGTTTCTTGTCGAGGGCGTCACCCCCAAGTGACTTGATCAAAAGGATAAATAACGGCACTCACATCTCCGAGCCATCCCAGGGTGGCTACGGGAGAGTTTTCACAGCATGAGGCTGATTTTACAAACCTGACGGGGCCGAATTAAGTCAGGGGGAGCTGAATATGGAGACAAGCTGGACGCGCGTCGGCGTGACATTATTGGCGGGCGGCGTATCATCGTCGCTGACGGACTGGCTATTCATGGGCGACTGGATTTACAAACGCTTCGATCACACTCCTGAGATATGGCGCTTTCCAGGCGGTCACGGAGAAATGCGGGCTATCATCTGGGCCAGCTTCTTTCCCTTCCTCACTTGTGCTGTTTTCACCCTTCTCTGTATCCATTTGCATCTTTTCTCGTATCGCGCCACGATTGGCGTGGCTCTGGCCATCTGGTTGATGGGACCTTTGCCGCTGACGATTACTAACGCTCTCTTCATCAAAATGACTCTCGCTGTTGCCATAGCTCATTCACTGGGATGGCTGGTGAAATTATGTCTTGCTGCGATCGCCGTCGTAGTATTTCTTGGGTGACTGACGCACCGCGAGAAGCTGTGACCACGGTATAAAGATCATGGATTGCGGGTGCCGGGCTAGTAGGTATGTAGGGAATGCCGCTCCGGCGGTCAACTCTTGTGAAGCTATTTTCCCCTTCGTGGAATAGATCGGCTGTGGAGCAGAAGCTCAACGAAATCATATGGCACTGAATCTTGAGGAGCGTTTTGAACGTTACCGGTTGGCTTATCTGCCTTCCCCCGTCCACCATCTGGAACGGCTCTCAAGAGAACTGGGAACTACGATATGGGCCAAGAGGGATGACGTCTCGTCAGGTCTAGCATTCGGAGGAAATAAGATACGGAAACTGGAATGGCTCGTACCGGACGCTTTACGGGCAGGTTGCGACACTTTGGTTTCCATCGGAAACATCCAGTCCAACCACACGAGGCAGGTTGCCGCGGTGGCCGCTGTCCTGGGACTAAAGTGCCGTTTAGTACAGGAAAGTTGGACAAAGTGGGACGATCCCATCTACGGCAAGGTCGGAAACATCCTTTTGTCACGTTTGATGGGGGCAGAAACGTTGTTCGAGGGAGAGGGATATTCGACAACAGTAAAGAAGAGTTGGGAAAGAGCGTTGGAGCAAGTGCGGCGAGAAGGGGGAAACCCTTACGCGATTCCCGCGGGTGCGTCCGATCATCCATTCGGAGGTCTTGGCTATGCGAACTTCACCGACGAGATCGAGCAACAGGAAAATCAGCTGGGCGTCTTCTTCGACACCATCGTTACGGCAACAGCTACAGGCTCAACGCAGGCTGGAATGGTCGTGGGGTTTCGGGCTCAGGAGCGTGAAAGGAGACTGATTGGAATAGACACGGCTGCCGACGTAGAGCTAACCCGTAAGGCGGTCACCAAGATTGCGCTGGCGACTGCTGAACTCATCGGTTTAAAGCGCGACATCCGCAGCCAAGACATTGTTATCGAATCCCGGTATTCCGGGCCGCATATGGAATCCCGGACGAGGCCACGATTGAAGCCATCCGCCTAACGGCCCGTCTTGAGGGCATGATTACAGACCCCGTGTATGAAGGAAAATCGATGGCGGGCTTGATCCAATTGGTTCGTTCCGGTGAGATTCCACGGCAAAGCCGAGTTCTTTACGTACACCTGGGTGGGGCTCCCGCGATAAACGCGTACTACAAGGCATTCGAGAATATTCCCACAAGGCGATGCTCGGAGGTCACACAATGAAGACAAATCTTGCAATCTTGGCGTTGCTTATCATGGCTTCATTTTCATCTTCAGCGCAACAGCCAAGGCGGAATGATCCCTTACTTGATCGTCTGACCGGTACTTGGATCCTCCAGGGGACGATCGCCGGAAAAGAGACGACGCACGATGTCGAGTCCGAATGGGTGCTGAACCATGAATACCTGCGATTCCACGAAACATCGCGCGAGAAGAACATCCAAGGTCAGCCCGCGTATGAGGCGATGGTCTTTATTGAATGGGACGAATCATCGAACGAATACAGGTGCCTGTGGCTCGATTCGACCGGGGGCGGTGGTCTCACGGCCCCTATTGCTCAAGGCAAACGGGGCGATGATGAAATCGCGTTCATATTCAGGGATAAAGATAAGGACAGCGGCATCCACACAACGTTCGTCTACAGTAAAGGCAGTGACACCTGGAACTGGCTTATCGATAACGAACATGACGGCAAGTTAACGTCTTTTGCGCGAGTAAAACTCACCAGGAAATAGAAACTACATCATGCGGGCTTGCCTTAGGGCCGTAATCATCAAGCCGGCGCCATTCGGCTTGATTTACAACCTGCGGCTTAGGGAGCCCGGGTAAATCCAAGCGGGTCCGGAAATTAGGAATGGCGAATCGAACTCGCGTTTCTCTCTTCAATCGACCGACGGGATTTGGAGATCGTCAAATGAAGCAACTCTTACAGTCGTTGCCCCATTGTCATCGCTTCATTCCAGTCTTCGGGGTCAAAAAGATTCCTCGTGCGATCTGGCTATGCGCTCTTCTCGTTGTAACTGTGACTTCCATGGGATGTCACCGGCAAGCCCATCTATCCAGTGAGTCGCAATCGCTTACTCCGGCGAGCACCGCCATCGTTGAAGACGGCGTGCGGGGCTTTATGCAGGCCGTTGCCCACGACGTTACTGTGGATGGTCCCGCGGCGTGGCGCAAAGAATTCGCCGATAGCCCCTCGTTCTTTATGGCTGCTGACGGGCAGATGGTATTTCCGGATAGTGCAGCGGCGACCAAGGGAATTCAGGATCTCGCTCTCGACATCAAACAGATCGAGCTCGTCTGGGGCAACGATTTGCGAGTTGATCCGCTTATGCCGGATCTGGCGGTGGTGGCTGTTTCGTACCACGAGGTACGGGTGAACACGATTGGCCTGCGCGTTGAGGATGCAGGATTCTTTACGGGAATTGCAGAATATCGAAATGGACGCTGGCAACTACGCGATGCCCATTGGTCGGTTGCCGCACCTCCTCGCGCCTCAGCAGGTCTCAAGATAAAGTCACGGGTAACTGGAAGCTGCTTTGCAACAAGGCTTGAGGGGATATCTGACTTAGCTCACCCGGAGTTGATGTTTCTCGGCGCGCATCACAACGTCAACTCGGTACAGGACATCTCTTGCGATTCTTGAGCAACTCTGAAATCTTGAGATCCGAGCCAAGGAGCCTCCCATGAAGCTGTCTGTTTTCGTTGGAACCAGTCTAGACGGTTTCATTGCGCGCCGGAACGGCCGGTACGATTTCCTGCCAGCCGGTGGTGGTGAGCCTCACGGATACGACGAGTTCATCGCCAGTGTCGATACCATTCTGATTGGGCGCAACACGTTCGAAGTAGTCTTGAAGTTACCGAGGTGGCCCTATAGCGATAAGCGCGTCGTGGTTCTAAGCCATCGTCCGCTCGACTTCTCTGGGGTCCCAGGGCGCGTTGAGCAAATGAGCGGTGATCCGGGGCATATCTCCCACGAACTCGCGACAACCGGCGCTATACACGTCTATGTTGATGGCGGGATCGCGGTCCAGGAGTTCCTGCGCGCGGGCCAGATCCACCATATCACCATCACGCGGGTACCCGTGTTGATCGGGGAAGGCATTCCTTTGTTCGGCAGCGTACCACGGGACATCCAGCTCCGCCACATCAATACTCGTCAATACCAGAGCGGCTTGGTAACAAGTGAATACGAGGTAGTGCCGTGACGTGCTCACAGTTCAACCGGACGGGGGGAGTGTAGAGGCCGGGATTTTATGGTCCAATTATGGTCCAGTAATTCTTTCTCAGAGTTCTGAAACGTCCTTTTGGAGCTGGATAGGTGACAACCACCCAGATTGCATGCATCAGGGCAGGGAAGAGGGCTGTCGTAGATTCTGAGCGATCTTCCGGGTCCAACGCATTACTTCCGGTTGGCTCGTCATCCGGGACGAAATCGTCAGGATTCAAGGCCCGATCATTTCGCCAGTTGGAAGGTCAGCATAGCTGCAGCAGTGCGGCTATTTCGATCTCGTTTGCTTGTCTTTGGCTTCGAGCCCGGCAATCCATGCTCGCGGTGTCATTCCAAGAGTCTGCCGGAAAAGTTCGACAAAGGCGCTCGGCTGGCGATAGCCTACATCGGCGGCAACCGCTTTTACAGAACGCCCTGCAACCAGCAGCTCTATCCCTTTCATCAGACGCACCTGCCTTCGCCAAAACTCGAAACTCATCCCAACTTCTCTGCGGAAAGTTCTTTGGATTGTCCGGACGCTCACACCGACTTTTCTACAGAGCGAATCCAATGATGGACCATTTGCTTGGTTTGCGATGAATGCTTCAGCGACTCCAAGCGCCCTTGAATCCCAGGGGAGCCTCACGAACGTAGGAACTGGCGAGGCATTCCGTAATTGGGACAAGATGAGATCCCGGAGGGCACAGTGAAGATGATTTCTGGACCGCAACTGGCCGATTCGTACCGCCTCCACCACCAGTTCGCGCAAAAGCGGAGAGATGTGGAGCACGGTGCAGATTGCCGGGGCATGTGGGAGAAGACCTCGTCTTAGATAGAGTGTCCGCATTGAAACTGCGCCTGGCATTCGAATCCGGTGTCGTGTTCCTGCGGGAATCCAAACTGCGAGATGAGGCGGGGTCAGCCAGAGACTTTGACCCGCCGAGATCTCCATGACGCCTCGGGTTGCGTAGATGAATTGGTCGGAGCCATGAGCGTGTTCAGGAACGTTGTATCCGGCAGGATATTCATAGGCAAGCGTGGAAATCGAGACGCCCGTCTTGGGATCGTATTGCTTCAAGGGCGTGTGTCGCATGAGAGATATATTACGTCGTAACAGCGGTCTAGCGACAGTGGCAGATTCGGTAGAGACTGTTTGGTATGGCAAAACAAACATCCGGCAGTACTCCGCAGAAAGCGAGTCTTGCGGGGCAAAGAGAATCTATTCTGGGATCTCAAGAGCTTGTGGCTTTTGTGGCTACCCAAGACCCGAATCGCGCCAAGGGATTCTATCGTGACACTCTTGGTCTGCCGCTGGTGAGCGAGGATGAATTTGCGCTTGTATTCGATACCGCTGGAACGATGTTGCGAGTTACCCGAGTTCAAGAAGTGGCAGCCGCGAAATACACAGTATTAGGCTGGCGAGTCCGGGACATCGTCCAGACGGCGAAGGATCTCCAGAAGGTTCACGTCACCCTGGAACGCTATCCGGGAATGCAGCAGGATGAGTTCGGTATTTGGGACTCGCCGAGCGGCGCGAGGGTAGCGTGGTTCAAAGACCCGGATGGAAACACGTTGAGCATTACGCAGTTTTGAGCAGAAAGGATTCGATGCCATGAACCTTGCTCATCGCTGGCTCTGCCGCTCCGCATATTGGAGAAAAGCGGTCGAGACCTACATCCTTCCGTGGGTGCTTGACGGGCTCGACATAGGCGCGAATGTCCTCGAAGTTGGTCCCGGCCCTGGCGTAACTACGGATCTTCTTCACGGACACGTTGAGCGCCTCACCTGCGTGGAGATCGATCGCGCATTCGCCGATTCTCTCTCACGCCGCATGAGCGGCCACAATGTCACCGTAGTCCGCCAAGACGCCACGGCCATGTCCTTTCCCGACTCGGCGTTCGATGGAGCGGTGAGTTTCACTATGCTTCATCATGTCTCTTCCGAAGCAATGCAGGATCGACTGCTGGCCGAAGTCGCACGCGTCCTGCGCCCCGGCGGCGTTTTTGCGGGCACGGACAGTCTCTACAGCCGTTCGTTTCGTCTACTTCACCTCTTCGACACAATGGTGGTTGTGGATCCATGTACATTTCCAGAGCGCCTCAGGAAAGCGGGTTTTGATGATGTGCAAGTCGACGTCTTGAAACCGTACGCGTTCCGATTTCGCGCACGGAAGGCCACTATCACGTTTCCGGCAGGAGACGAGGTTTAGGGCGTGTAGTCGGCAATCCGGACATTGAACGCCGGCTTTCGGCTCTGGAATTGATGAATGCCACGACGATTGCTTGCGAAAGCACTGCCGAAAATTATGGTCCAATTATGGTCCAGCAATTCTTTCTCAGCGTTCTGAAACGTCCTTTGGGAGCCACCCGTGTCGCGTAGTTTCAGTTAGTTACGAGTAACCGCGTTTCTGTCACGGCAGAGGCCGCGGGTTCGAGTCCCGTCGTCCCCGCCATTCTTTTCAAGCACTTGCAACCCGAACGTCCACGAAATCAGGGGATGTTAGGGTACGATAAGCGCCGAACGAGAATGGTCACATCCCCGAACGGTTCCAGCCAGCGCTCATTGGATTAGGTTTGTCTTCGGCAAAAGACCCGTCGGCAAAATCGCGTCGACCAATTTGTCTTGTGCCAAGCGTTTGGTCTTCGATGTCGCCTGCAGGTACTTGTTCGTGACATGAAGGTTGCTGTGCCGCAAGTAGTCGCGGATTGTGAGCTGATGTTCGCCCATCTCCGCCAACATGGTTCCCACCGTGTGCCGAAAAGTGTGCCAGCCCACGCCTGCGATGCCGATCTTCTTGAAAGCAGGTTGAACCTTCTTCTTGAGCACTGACGCCAGATCGAGTGGTTTGTTGCCTCTCAATCTTTCCGAAGGAAAGATGAAATGCTCCGGTTGGTTGTAAAGACTCTGAGACTTCCAGTCGAGCAAGGCATGTTTCAGGCTTGGATGCATCGGCAACAGCTTGGCCGATGCTTCCGTTTTGGTGCACTTCAGGTGCCCACCTCGACGCCAATAGTACGAGTGTTGCAGGCTGAAGCTCATGTTTTCGAAGTCGCAATCGAGCCAGCGCAGAGCCCCGAGCTCCCCTTGACGTATTCCTAATGCTCCCTCTAGAAACACGAGAAGCTGATCCCGAAATTCCAACCCTGCTAGGCCCATCTTGACCTGTTCTGCGCACAAGACCAAAGGGGAACTCTGACGTTTGGCGCTGATCCGCACGCCGGTGCTGGGACCTCGCTTGCCCCCGCTTCCGACAGGTATGCCCGACGAGATGGGATTGTGGCCACAGAACTTCCATCGAACGGCGTGCGAAAACAAAGCCGACATCACGCACTTTATCTTCGCTTGAGTGCCGTTCGCTACTCCTGTCGCTCGCAGCCAGCGCTCCACCTCGACGGTCTTGACTTGTTCCAGTGGCAGATTGCCCCAGCGTGGGACAATCCAGTTTTTGGCGTAGATGATGTACGCATCTTGTGTGGACAGAGCTTTGAGAGGCAGTTCCTCTTGAGAGTAGTGCTCCCAGAGCGTGTTGATGGTAGTTCGCCGCAGGTTCCGATGTTCGCAGCGATTGTTGATGGTTAGCCGAAGAGCGTCTGCTGCTGCGTGCACCGCAGATTCGGTGGGGTATTTCTTGACATCCCCAACCTGGATTTTGCGATGCAACAGCTTTCCGTTGATGTCTTCTTCCCACCATCGGTAGACCCAGACTGCCGGACCCTTCTTCCGCTCTTCTCGTTCTACGCTTCCATGTTGGTAACGCGTCCGTCTAAACAAAGATCCTCCTCTGTCTAAACGGTGTCGGCGGACACCGCCAGAATAGATCGACAATTCGTTTCGGTCGAGATGTTTTTTCCCCTCGTCGTGCCGATGATCAGCTGGCGAGTTTGCCGAGCCAACGATCTAGCGTGGAGGCACGAAAGCGCCAACGTTTTCCAACCTGGACAGCTGGAATTGATCCACGCCGTGCTTTCGTGCGTAGAGTTCGAGGGTGCATTCTGAGAAGCCTCGCGGCTTCTTCGGTGTCTAGCAGAGGCTCAAAATCTCTCTGACTCTGAACCTGTTTTCTGTCTTCAACATCCTCGATTGCCAGTTCGATAGTTTCATTCGCGTTCTCTAACATTGGGGCACCACCTCACACCGCTGCGCTGGGTCGAAGTCCAGTTGATCCCGGCCAATGATCGGGTTCTAAACTGGAAGCAGATATTGGTCAAACGGGTTCACGCGTCGTCTTTCGCGTATGTAGCAAGTCGCGTGATGCGTGCTACGTAACCGTTTGCCGCGCAATCATTTAGCGCGTTCTATCAAAGACCCCTGATAGCACGGTGATTGGGTGGCGCCGTTCTATGAGGGGGGACACATGCATCCGCTGCGCGCTGCTCGTAACCGCTTTGCACTGTGCTGGTTGCGCCAAACAACCGCAAGTATAACTGGGAAGGATTCGAGTGTGGCTGATTGGGTCACCACCCGAAGTGTTCTCAGTTGAAAATTCCTTTGGATGTCTGGCATCGGAATGCATGACCATGAAGGGGCCTGCCGCCACAAGCTAACTTAAGGCAGAATTCCTCGGGGGTAGGCCGTGATCCCGTGATCCGTCGGAGATCGGGAGGCTCCGGAGAATCTGCCAACTTCGATTAGCCCGTCGTTCGGGAGGAATCTCAGCGATTGTCAGCGTCAGACTTCCCAGAAGCCGACTTCTGGACAGGGTCCGCCTGAAAGCATGAAACGTAACTCCCGATTTGCCCGTCATCCAGGCGCAATCCGCAGTCCCAGGCTCATTGTGCTCCGGTACGGCGCAGGTGCTAGTCTGATGTAGGCACCAATGAACAACCGCGACATCCAGGAAGCATGGAAATATCACGATGGAACGAAGCATTCCTACTGGAGCATTCGTAATAATCCTCACTCCCTGGACTGGGCAAACCGGCCCCAGCCTTTCAAAATCTATCCGAAGCCGGAGCCGTTTCCGCTCCCGCGGGACTTGCTACAAACGGGGGTGGCCGCGCTCTCCGCGATCTCAGAGGAGGTGTCTTCTTCGCGGGCCGATTCGGTACCTGACCTCCAAGATCTGGCGCGCATCCTCTATTTCTCGGCGGGGATTACCAAACAGCGTAGATCTCCAGGCGGAGAAATCTATTTTCGCGCCGCAGCTTGTACTGGAGCTCTCTACGAGATCGAGCTGTATATCGTGACTGGCGATCTCGCGGGCGTGGATGCCGGCGTCTACCACTTCAATCCGGCGGATGCGTCGCTACGGCTTCTGAGAAAAGGTGATTCTCGCGGAAACCTGGCTCGGGCGACGGCGCTGGAACCGGCGGTGGTTGGCGCGCCCGTGACCATCATTTGCACCGGAACATACTGGCGGAACGCCTGGAAGTATCAGGCACGCACCTACCGCCATTTTGGTTGGGACAATGGCACCCTGTTGGCGAATATGCTGGCCGTTTCTGCGGCTTCGGGATTGCCCGCCAAGATCGTGCTCGGGTTCGTGGACGACGATGTGAATCGCGCGCTCGATCTCGATACCCAACGCGAGGTTTCCTTGTGCCTCGTACCGATCGGGCACAGATCGGACAGTTCGCCCCCAACGCCCAGTGAAGCTCACGCACTCGGCTTGGAAACGATCCTCCTTTCGCAGCGCGAGGTCGAATATCCCGCCATGCTTGAGATGCACGATGCGTCTTCGCTTGCGTCCATAGATGAAGTAGCTCAATGGCGCGGGAAGCAACCGGTCGTTCCGCCTTACGCTCCGCCGGGCGAGGGAGTGCGACTGCAACCCTCGCCGGAAGAAGAACAGCCGAAGGACACGATCGAGCAGGTGATCTTGCGCCGCGGTTCTACCCGAGCGTTCGACAAGACGGCATCCATCACGCTGGCACAACTTTCTACCATTCTCGACTACGCGACGCGAGGTCTTCCGGCTGACTTCCTTAAGCCTCCCGGCGAGCAGCTCAACGATCTTTACCTGATCGTGCATTCGGTGCAGGGGCTCAAGCCGGGGGCTTACTTCTTCCGGCGTGATCAGAACATCCTGGAGCTTTTGAGAGAGGGAGAGTTCCGCGCCGAGGCCCACCACCTTGGGCTGGAGCAGGAACTGCCGGCGGATGCCTGCGTGGACATCTTCTTTCTCGCTGATTTGAAACCCATCCTGGAGCGATATGGGAACCGCGGGTACCGGGCCGTCCAACTCGAGGCGGGCGCCATTGGGGGCAGGATCTACCTGGCTGCATATGCCCAGCACCTAGGTGCGACCGGGCTGACCTTCTTCGACGATGATGTGGTCAGCTTCTTTTCACCGCACGCAAAGGACAAGAGTGCCATCTTCCTGCTCGCGATGGGCAAGCCGCGGAAGCGCAAACCACAGTAGCGCCAACTCCCGGATGTCGGCGCTTCGGAAGTTGGCCGCAAACGGGCTTCGCGGAGATCTCTGCGAGCCGCCGCGAAAAGGACCACACTTCTCCCAAGCCGACTTCTGGCCCGGGACAACTTCCGGTTAGCCATTATCCCGGAAGTGACCATACGCCTGCGTCAAGTCGATACCTTTCGCCACAGGGGATAACGAATCCCTGCGACCCGATTGATGGCCAAAGCCTGGGCGGCAAGCAGGATCACCGCGATCTCGATGACGACAAGTTCTCTTGGCTGGGAGATGATCCCGAGAGCCACGATGAGCGTAGTTGCGCCTGCGGGAGGATGACTCACTCGGAAGAGCGCCATAAGAGCGCCGGTAGCCGAAAGCGCAAGAGCTGCGGCCAGAACTCTTGGAAGATGCACTTCCCCGTGTGCAGCGAAGGTTGGCCCGAAGCCTGATGTGACCACGAAAGCCGCATAGCCGCAGATGAGCCCGATGGCGTGGCCCAGGATGGCGTTGCGTGGGCTTGACGCTTCTGCCAACGGCGAGAAGAAGAAGAGGTATGCGGTTGGACCAAGCGACGGAAAGACAAAGGGGCTTCCTGTAACGAGGGCCAGCAGGCCGAGCAACCCGATTGTGGCAAAGCCGTTGACGCCGACATAGACGGACCACACGAGCCGAGGCGGCAGGTGCTTCAGCAGCCATGTCATCCGCAGATGCGTAAAAAGCGCAGCGACGTGCTCGAAGTCGGTGCGCCATTCGTTTCCGTGCTTCGTTTCTGGGGCCATTAGATATTCGGGAGGAGATCAAAGTATTCATCATCCTCATTCCTGCCGCCCTCGCCGAGACCGACCGTTTTCTCGGACTCGATGAACTCGATCCGCTCGATCCACTTGACCATCTTGTATCCCAGTTGATTTTCAACACGCAGCCGCAAAGGGGCACCGTAGATCTCGGTCAAGGGCTCTCCATTCATCTCCGTCGCAAGCAGGCATCCCGACTTGAGTACGTTTTCGAGGCTTTGCGTGTCGTAGTATCCAGCGCCGTAGAGCGAATCGCCAAATGAGAAAAATGCGACTACTCTCGCATTCGGCTTAGGTTGGACCAGCTTGATGAGAGACTTCATGGGAAGGCCGCCCCATTTGGCAATGCCTGTCCAGCCTTGAATGCAATGGTGCATGGTGATGTTCTCGGCGACTCCCAGCTTTGCGATGTCGGCGAGAGAAAGCTCAACCGGATTGTCGACCAGGCCGCCCACTTTCAGCCTGTAGTCCTGAAATCCCGTCTTGGCCAACTGCTTCCAGTCGTCGCGTACCGGCATCATGCCGTTCGGCCAGAATCGTGGCGAGATGTCTTTCTCCGTATAGTGTTGGCTGGGAGCGAGGCGGTTCAGCGTCATCAGCGACAGCGGGTAGGTGATGGATTTCTGCACATGCTGTAGGAGGCGCGGCCAGAACCAGGAGACGTAGTGCGCGCCGATCCACGTAAGCATGACAACGCCGATCCCTACGAAGCCAAGAATCATTCCCAACCGATTGTGAGGGTCGTCTGTACCCATCACAATGTGGTTCATGTTACGGACGAAGCCGGTCATCACGATGAGCGTTACGTGGACGACGATAAAACTGAAGAAACCGAGCATCGTTAGAAAGTGAAGAGAACGCGCTGACTGTCGTCCACCGAAGAGTTTGGCGTAGCGAGGAAACCGGTTCACCACGGCCGGCGACATCGCGATGCCGGTCAGGATCGCCAGTGGACCGAAGACGAAGACAACAGAGAAATAGGCAATTTGCTGTAGGGCGTTGTAGCCGTAGAAGCCGTTGAACTCCGGCGGAAGATGGAAGGTGGCGTAATGCACCCAGGTATTCCATGCCTGCAACAGAACAAGGGGCGATTGTGGCACGAGACGACGCCACTGCTCCGTGTCGAAGAGCATGATCGCGAACAGCACGCCAGTAACAATGAACCCGTAGACATTGAGGAAGTGCCAGGAACGGGCGATGCCGACGGTGTGTCGATAACCCGGCGTCGCCACGATCGGCGAGATGTAGCGAGCATCGTCCTTTGCCGTCCAGACCCGATCCGTGGGAATGCGGATCGGTGTAAGACGAATCCACTCGCTATTTGGAGTACAGTCCGAGTTGAAGTACAAACGAGGGTGATCGACGAGGATGGATAGCCCGCTGCGGATCAGCATCATCACGAAGACGAAATTGAAGAAATGGCAATATCGAACCCATAGTGGAAAGCCGTGTGGGCCGGTGAAGTCGTTGGGATAGACCTGCGGGACAGGCGGTATGTATGGCAGCCCGGAGTGAAGAAACTCGATCCATGCAGCAATGACTGGCAGTAGAACCAGCACGACGGCTGCGATAAGTAACGAGGGTCGAATCCAGATGCGAAACCGACGGTCCGGCGGGTAATGGACTGCAGCATGGGCTGCATCAAACGAGATCATCCGTCACTCCTGAAACACGTTCATGAAGTCTTTGGTCGGGCCTGTGCGAAAGGCTAGCTGCCATAGCCGCGATGCGGCATATCATGCAACTGCCGATCACTTGGCAAGGAGATGGTAAGGATAAATCCGGATTCTTCTAAGGCGTCAACGCTATGCTTGATCGAAGCGCCAAGGGTGAAGAGGCTTCCGGCCCGCATGTCATATACCTGTCCCTGCGTACGGTAACGGATACGTCCCTTCAGCACGTACAGAGAGCTTGTACCATCCGCGTGATGCTCTTTGATCTGCGCCGCGGCTTCCATCGAGATTAGAACGACTCGAAGATCCGTCTTTTTGAAGAGTGTACGGGCATATATACCTGAAGCCCAGGGTTTATGGTGTTCGGCCTCGGCGATCTCGGTGAGCAGGTCGAACTGTGCGAGGTCTGCGGTCATTGTTCCGTCGTCGTTTGAACCTGGAATCGGCATTGAAAAGGTCCTCCTTAGGCAAGACTACGCTTTCCTTGCTTTGCGGCTGCCCTCTTGAAGATAGACGCAAGCACAACCGCTTCATTGTGTTCCGTATCCTTTGCTCCATAAATCAGCGTCATAGTGGAATGTTTATGGGCCGCACTTAGGACCTGGGCAATCGCATCTTTTATCTCTGGAGCCGTCAGCTCGGCTTTGTAGCGTCTACAGAATTCGAGCCAACGCGCCGGATCGTGGCCGAACCACTTCCTCAATTCTGTGCTGGGGGAAACATCCTTTGCCCACATATCCAAACGCAGATCAGCTTTCTTCTTGCCGCGTGGCCACAGCCGGTCTACAAGGACACGAAAGCCATCAGCGTCGTCGGGCTCCTCATACGCCCTTTTGAGCAAAATCTTCATCGTCGGAACGACCCGTGGTGAGCGTGACACAAAAGGTGTGACATGCGATGTATAGAAGAGATCGCTCTCCTGACCAGCATCAAGCTCGGAGCCTGAGACTCGGTTACTCCTCCCAGACTTAGGTGACCCCGGGATGCGGCCTGAATTGTTGCGAAAAAAATTCGGTGTGGATCAGCAGCAGTCGCAAGGCATTCCTCTAACAGCTTGCCAGCCCTCCCGCGCAACCAGCGGTATGAGGCACAGCGCCGCCACAGGATCAGCCCACGTAATTCCCCAGAAGGCATTCACAACCAGACCTGCAAGCGCGATGATCGACAAGTAGCCGCAGAGAGCGGACTCCGCTGCATCTGCTCCTAAGGCTGCGCTTGCCGTCGCAGCCGACAACCGGCGCTTCTGCTGTGCCAGCAGTGGCATCACACCCGCTGCCGCACTCAATACAGCAATCCCAGGAAAACTTGGCTTTACTTCACGATGCCCGAGCAGCGCTAGTCCAGCGACAAGCGCTACGTATGCCGCCAGAGCGAACAGAAGGCCTCCCGTGATTCTGGCTGCCAATCGCTCAGTCTGCTCGACGTTCCTATTTGACCGGAACCGCCAATAGACGACTACCGCGGAGAGGAGTTCAATCGCACTGTCGCCGCCAAACGCGAGCAAAGCGGGGCTGTGAGCGCGCGATGCGGCACCGAGCGCAAGAATGGCTTCGACCGTCATCCAGCCTATCGTGATGGCTTGTATCCAGATGATGCGCCGAACTACGAGCCGAGAATCTGCCAGCGCAGTCGAAGACATAGATCCATTATGAACGCTAAGCATCCAGACGAAGTGAACAATTGAGGTATCTCGTCATCGCTTGATTTCGTAAAATGGCGCCAACGTCATGAAGTGAAGGCGTTTTGCGCCAATGACCGCAGTAATTAAGACGTTTTCTCGTTTGTTGCGTCTAACTGACTGTCGGAGCTAGACTGATTGTGTTGCAACCCATGAGCAAAATCGGGGTTCTCGCGTTGGCAATATTGTTCGCCGCATTGCCGGTGATGGCATGTGCGTTGCCCAATGTAGCTATGACGGCGGCCGAGCGGGAATGTTGCAAGAAAATGGCCCGACAGTGCGGGGACATGGGGATGGCGAAATCCCATCCTTGCTGCCAGGTGACAGCTACACCGGCTGATTTGCACGCTCTCAAGACAGCCCCTTCGCAATTGCATCATGTCAGTTTGGTTTTGGTTCACGCGCTTCCCCCTAACATACAGGACGCGTACTTCTCGTTAGCACAATGGTCGTCTCGGGTTTCGTGCGCCCATAGTCCGCCAGGACTAGGTTCGACCACCCCCACAATCCTCAGAATCTGATCGTCTTTCCTCGTTCGCGCTAACGCCCTCGTGCGTCTGCGCGCATTTGTATTTTCCATTTGGAGGAAAGATGAATTCTACATATATGCACCGGCTCATGTCCGGAGCAACCCACTCTTTTGTCATAGTCGCCCTGGCGTCTGTCCTTGGCATGTACCCGGTGATGATGAAGGCCCAGGTCGCGACGGACGTGCCACAAACGCCTGCTCCGATGAAAGACCAAGGCCAACACGCCACTGCTTCTCCCAGCCCCCTTCAGGAATTGGTGAGGGAAGTGACGCGGAGCAATCCTGAAATTGCCGCCTCCCTACACGCGTGGCAGGCGGCCACCAACGTTCCCAAGCAAGCATCGGCACTACCGGACACTGAGATCACTGTCCAGCAGTTCAGCGTCGGGAGTCCCCGACCCTTCGCAGGATATTCCAATAGCGACTTTGCTTACGTTGGAATCGGAGCGTCACAAGATCTCCCGTATCCAGGTAAGCGCCGTCTCCGATCCGAGGTTGCCGCGCGAGAAGCCGACTCGATCCGCGCGCGATCGGATGGGGTTCGGAGTCAGGTAATCGAGACGTTGAAACTCGTGTATTTACAGCTCGCCTACCTTCAGCAGACCTTCCCAATCCTGGAACGCAACGACCAGATCCTAAGCCAGATTCAGCAGGTGGCGGAATCGCGCTACCGGGTCGGGCAGGGGAACCAACAGGATGTTCTTAAGGCGCAATTGCAGCACACCAAGATTCTGCAAGAGATTGCCATGCACCATCAGCAGGAAGACCAGCTTGAGGCGCAGCTAAAGCAAGTCTTGAGCCGCGCACAAGGTTCTCCGGACATTGTTACCGAGGCCCTCTCTCAGACTGCCCTGACGCACACCGACGCCGAACTGCTGGACCGGGTGCCAGACCAGAATCCCGATGTGCGCTCACGCTCTGAAATGGTGCATCGGCAGGAATCGCAGGTTGAGCTTTCACACAAGGAGTTCAGGCCGGACTTCAACGTCAGCTATACGTACGAGCACACTGCTGACAAATTCCGCGACTACTACGTGGCCAGCTTTGGCATACGCCTGCCAAACCGCGGTCGTCAGTCGGCTGCGTTAGCGGAAGCCACTCAAAACCAGGAGCGTGCAAAGCAGCAACTCCAGGCGGAAGTGCAACGGGTGCAATCGGAAGTTGAGCAGCAATACGTTCTGGCGCGTAGGTCGGAGGACCAGCTGAAAATCTACACGGAAGGCTTGATTCCTCAATCCGAAGCCACATTTCAAGCTGGAATGGCGGCCTACCAATCCAACCGGCAAGACTTCCAGACTCTACTTTCTTCTTTTCAGGATGTATTGAACTCGAATCTCGAATATCAACGTGAGCTTGTCGAGCATGAGTCTGCGTTGGCGAGATTAGAACGGCTCACGGGGGTGAGTTTGCCATGACGAATCGAACCAATATTCCGTACCGCCGTGCTTTTCTTGTCTCGCTGTTTACGACGATAGTCCTCTTCATCGGGGTAACGACCCTCTGGTGGCGGCTGCACACGTCGCGAACTACCCAGGTTGAACCATCGGCAAGGCAGACTAGTGAGGCTGTACAGCCTCCGATGCAGAGCATGTCAGCCGAACAATCGGTGGCCCCACCTCAGCCTGAAACGGCCCTTGCTCCTATGCAGCTCTCGCCCCAACGGATGCAGAGCATCGGCGTGCAAATTGGTGAAGTCAAATACCAGCCTGTCAACGACGAGATCAGGTTCTTTGGAAATGTCCAAGCTGATGAGCGCCGTCTGGCGTACGTGCAGACGCGCTTTTCGGGCTGGATACGGAAGTTGTATGCCGATGCGACGGGCGACTTCGTACGCAAAGGTCAACCTCTTTTCACAATCTACAGCCCGGATCTGGTGACGACTGAACAGGAATATCTGATCGCAAAGAAGAATCAGGCCGACTTGCAGCAGAGCTCTGTTACGGGAGTCGCGTCAGGAGCCGCCTCTCTCTTCAGTGCTACCAGGGATCGGTTGCTGCAATGGGAAATACCGCCGAGTGAGATTGCCCAGTTGGACACGGACGGGAAAGTGATTACCGACTTAACGATCAACTCTCCAGTTTCAGGCTACATCACCGAGAAAAACGCACTGCCGAACATGTATGTGCAGCCGGAGACGCATTTGTATACGGTTTCGGATCTCTCAGACGTTTGGGTACTAGCTCAGGTGTTTCAAAACGATGCGGGCAAAATCAAGCCTGGAGACCATGCCGACATTTCGGTCGACGCGTATCCCGGAAGAGTGTTCTCCGGGCGAGTCGATTATCTCCTGCCCCAGGTGGATATGACCACGCGCACACTGCCGGTTCGCTTGGTGATTCCGAACCCAGGTCTGAAGTTGAGACCTGGCATGTATGTGAACGTGCGGCTGAAACTGCCGCTTGGCAAGCAGCCGACTGTCCCGAGTTCTGCCGTCTTTCATTCTGGAACACGGAACTTGGTGTTCGCATACTGGGGTGATGGAAATATCGAACCGCGAGAAGTTGAACTGGGGGCGCGCGTTGGCGAACAACAAATTGTTACGAAAGGGGTTCGGGCGGGCGAGAAGATTGTCATCTCGGCGAACTTTCTAATCGACTCCGAAGCGCAGTTGCAAGCAGCCGCCGGAGCATTCACACCTCCACCGCCGGGTGCCGGTGCAGCGGCGGCCATGAATGCGCCGGCACAAATGCAAGCCTCAGTCGAACTGACGACCGAGCCTTCGCCACCACACAAAGGCGGCAATACGGTTCACGTGAAGCTTACTTCGAGTGACGGGAAGCCAGTGAACGGCGCCCAGGTAACGGTCACATTCTTCATGGCGGCAATGCAAGAGATGGGGATGGCTGCTATGAAAACGGTGGTCAACGCGAGTGACAAGGGCGGTGGCGTATACGAAGGCAGCGGCGAGCTGGGATCTGGCGGCACGTGGCAAGTAACGGTCACCGCCACTCAAAACGGACAGGTCATCGTGAGCAAGCACATCACGCTCAATGCGACGGGAGGAATGTAAGGTGATCAACCGAACGATTGAGTGGTGTGCTCGCAACCGGTTCCTAGTCTTTACAGGCGTGTTGCTGTTGGTGCTCGCGGGCATCTGGGCAATGGGGCACATCCCACTGGACGCGCTGCCGGATATTTCTGACGTTCAGGTCATCATCCACACCAACTGGGAAGGCGAACCGCCGAACATCATTGAAGATCAGGTCACATATCCGATCGTGACGGTCTTACTCGCCGCGCCGCACGTGAAAGCCGTGCGGGGGCAGACGATGTTCAACGATTCGTACGTCTTCGTTGTCTTCGAAGACGGAACGGATATGTACTGGGCGCGTTCGCGCGTGATGGAGTACCTGCAAACCATTGCCGGGCGGCTTCCGCCGGACGTTCATCCGATGATTGGACCGGACGCCACGGGAGCGGGGTGGGTCTACGAGTATGCGCTGGTGGACCACAGCGGCAAATACAGCCTTGCCGATTTGCGAGCACTACAGGATTGGCACCTCCGCTACCAACTGGAAACCGTCCCCGGCGTTGCAGAAGTGGCTACGATTGGCGGCTTTGTGCGCCAGTATCAAGTCCAACTCGATCCGAACAAACTACTCGCTTATGGCATACCGCTCTCGACCGTAATTGACCGGGTGAAATCCAGCACCAACGAAGTTGGCGGGCGCGCGCTGGAGTTGAGCGGAACCCGGTACATGATTCGCGGTCTGGGCTATCTGCACTCCCTCGCCGACCTAGAGAACGTTCCGGTCATGGCGAAGAACGGTACGCCCGTCTTAATCAAAGATCTGGGAAGAGTCTCTTTTGGCCCAGATATTCGGGAAGGCGTGGCGGACTGGCAAGGAGAGGGAGAAACTGTCGGCGGTATCGTGGTCATGCGCTATGGGTTGAATGCCTTGAACGTAATCGAAGGAGTAAAAAAGAAGCTCGCAGAGATCAAGGCGTCTTTGCCACCAGGCGTAGAAGTCGTGTCAGGATATGACCGCGCCGGGCTGATTCAGGATTCGATCAAGACGCTGCAACGCGATCTGTTGGAAGAGGCGGTCATCGTCAGCGTCGTCATCATCGTGTTTCTGTTCCACTTCCGCTCTGCTCTGATCCCAATTCTTACGCTTCCCATCGCGGTCATCGCTTCTTTCGTGCCGATGTACTACCTGGGAGTCAGCTCCAACATTATGTCCTTGGGCGGAATCGCCCTGGCAATCGGGGTGTTGGTGGACGCCGCAATTGTCATGGTCGAGAACGGCTATCGCCATCTCTCCGAACGACCCATCCCACTCTCAGGAGAAATCCCTTCCGCCATTCCGGAACCCGAACGCCGGAAGATTCTGATCGATAGCGCGAAGCAAGTTGGGCCAGCACTGTTCTTCTCTCTCATCATCATCGTTGTTTCATTCCTTCCCGTCTTCCTGTTGGAAGCGCAGGAGGGGCGGATGTTCCGTCCGCTGGCTTGGACCAAGACGCTCGCCGTTGGCTTTTCCTCGGTGCTGGCCATCACGTTGGTGCCAGTTTTGATGGTCATGTTTATCAAGGGAAAGCTCCGTCCGGAATCGCAAAACCCAGTCTCCCGCTGGACACAGGCGTTATACCTTCCGGTTCTCCGCCTTTGCCTGAAGTATCGCAAGACAACATTGCTGGTGAATTTGCTGTTCCTCGTGGTCAATTTCCCGTTAGTGTTGAGAATCGGCAGCCAATTTATGCCGCCGCTCTATGAGGGATCGGCCATATATATGCCGACAGCGCTGCCCGGCATTTCCATCACGCAGGCTTCGCAACTTCTACAGTCGCAAGATCGAGTGCTCCGATCTTTCCCCGAGGTAGAGACCGTGTTTGGAGTTGTCGGACGCTCGGATAGCGCGACCGACAACGCTCCTCTCGATATGTACGACACCACCATCATGCTGAAACCGCGCGAGCAGTGGCCTGCGGGCATGACGTACGAGAAACTAATTACCCAGATGGACGAGAAGTTGCAATACCCAGGACTTACCAACACGTGGACGATGCCAGTCGAAAACCGCCTCGACATGGCGCTTACCGGAATCAAAACGCCAGTCGGGATGAAGATCCAGGGGCCGAACCTTGAGGGTATTCAGCAACTCGGCGCCCAGATTCAGCAGATACTCTCTCAGACATCGCAAGTCCGCTCCGCCTTTGCTGAGCATGTTTCACAAGGCTTCTACGTCAACATTGATACGAACCGCTTGGAAGCAGCCAAGTACGGGCTGACCATCGCCGATGTCCAGCAGGCGGTCGCATCCGGCATCGGCGGCATGAACATCGGAGAAAACATCGAAGGCCGTGAGCGTTACCCGATGAACGTCCGGTACGAGCGTGACTTTCGTGACAACCTTGAAGATTTCGCTCGTGTGCTGATCGCGACTCCAACAGGCGCACAAATTCCCATCGGGCAGGTGGCGAAGATCTCGTTTTCAAATGGCCCGGCTATGATCCGCGACGAAGATGGCCAGCTTACTGGGTACGTTTACATCGACCTAAACACGAAAGACTACGGCGGCTTCGTGAAAGAGGCCTCTGGTCTGCTGCGCCAGAAACTCAAGCTGCCAGGGGGCTACACCTACACCTGGTCCGGCGAATACGAGTTCGAAGTCCGGGCAAAGGAGCGGCTGAAAGTCATTCTGCCGGTCGTGTTTTTCGTGATCTTCGTGCTGCTGTATATGATTTTCCATTCGGCGACGGAAGCCATGGTGCTGATCTTCCCTACGTTCTATGCCATGACCGGGGGCCTGATCTTGCAATGGCTCCTCGGCTACAACTTCAGCGTGGCAGTTTGGGTGGGCTATATCGCGCTGTTTGGCATTGCCGTTGAGACGGGCGTGGTCATGGTTGTCTACCTTCATGAAGCTCTCGACCACAAGTTAGCGTCGGGGCTCCAGCTCACCAATGCCGACATCGAGACAGCAGCAATTCAGGGAGCAGTACAGCGCCTCCGCCCAAAGCTGATGACCGTCACAGCAGTGCTGGCCAGTCTCATCCCAATCCTATTTGAGAGCGGAATCGGTTCGGATGTGATGAAGCCGATCGCTGCTCCGATTGTGGGCGGCATGATTACTTCTACGATCCATGTCCTGATTCTGGTCCCGGTGTTCTTTGTGCTCATGAAGGAAC
>JBARKD010000126.1:0-14301 GCA_049800615.1 Acidobacteriaceae bacterium
ATGCCAGCGGCCTGATTGCGGCCGGCGGAATTGTGGGCCTGCTGGGTGTCGCCCTCAAGTTATACGAAACGGCAACCGGCAAAGAAGATGTGCTGTTGTGTCCGGCAACGAATCCTTTGCACCATGATTGGGTATCCGTGTTGATGTTTTGTTTGCTGGGTGGTTCGCTTTACTATTTCGCGCGCAAGCCGTTGAAGTGATGGAACAACATCATTATTACGTTCATGTCGTGGCAAGCCGGACGCGTGTCTTGTATGTGGGAGTGACCAATAGCGTCAAAACGGCGCACGGAAGAGCATCGGCAAGGTGATTCTCCTGGCTTCACTGCAGGCATTTTCTACTCGCTCCTCAATCGCTTCAAGGCGTCGCGGCCCGCAGGACATTCACTATCAACCCGCACAGCGGCTGCAAAAGCTAGCCTGGCCCCGAGGCTGTTGCTCCGGTCCGTCAGGACCTGACCGTAGTAATCGAGCGCAGCCGCCGCCAACTCAGGAGGCAGTGTTCCCTTTGCTGCAGCCGCCTCCGCCTGTGGAGCAATGATTTCAAAATCGCTTGCTGCCTGCTCCTTGCGCTTGTAGAAAAACGGCAGATGCCACGTGGACGCCGCGCGAATGAACCGCGCCTCCAGGTCGCCAGGCGCACGGTTCACCGCCTGGTCCAGTCTTTGCAGGCCATCGTTGGCCAGCCGGCGCTTATCCCATACAGCCCATGTCCGGGCCGCATCAAGGAGCTCCAGGCTGCCACTGTAAGCCTCTACCACCGGATCCTCAGGGTAATCGCGGGAGAGAGCGGCAAAACTGGAATGAGCCTTGTATGCCGCCCCCCGCTTGCCCTCGAGATTGGCAAAGTACTCCACCCGCGCCGCGGCCAGCCGCTGTTGAAAGGGTGTGTCAGCCCGAACAATGGCAGAGAAAATCAGAAAGACTGCGATCGGGACCCCCAGCTTAACCATCACTAAAAGAAATGCTCCCAGCAAAGCAACGGTTGCATCAACCCATGCGGTAGGCGCGTTCTTTCCAGGTAACCGGTTGTCCGGCAAGCTTGCGCAGCAATGCTGACCACTCGAGAGCGAGCAGCACCGCGACGCCTACTGGATGCAGCAAAGCGCTGAATAGAGATTGACGGTACTTCCAGACAGAAATCAGGCGCGGAAGCAACGAAGCCCCCAACGCCGTCAGAATGAGCGCCGGCGCATTTCCCCGGAAGGATGCGGGCGTAACCGCAAGCAGGATGGTCAACAGTAGCGGAAGCACCTGCCCGCAAAAAAGCAGCAGCGTGAAAGGCAGAATGCGCGCCGGCGCGGCCATTCCCTCGGTCGCGTTCTTAGACAGCCCCTGCCAGACTTCGCAAGCGTTGTGATACATACGACACGTAGCCAGGTGGGTCAGGTCGGCAATGTCCGTCTTCAGGCCATGCCGGCGAAATAGCTGCGGCATTAACAGCCCGTCATGCATGGTAGTGCGGATCGCGGCGTGGCCACCGGACTTGCGGTATGCCTCGCCCCGCACCATCAGGAACTGACCGCAACCCACAGCGAAACCCGGCGATCGAAAGGCTCGCATCGCGGCCAATGGCAGATACGAAAGCAGCACGAAATGAATCAGCGGAAGTAGCAAGCACTCGAGAGGCGTCTCCGTTTCCTCTCGAGGGAAACCACTCACCAGGTCGGAACCGGTGCGTTGCAAAAATGCCGACATCGACGCCAGGGCTTCCGGCGCAAGCCGTACATCCGCGTCCAGGAAGCAAAGGATCTCTCCGCGGGCCTCGGTCGCGAGCACATGACAGGCATGCTGCTTGCCGTTCCAGCCCGAGGGTAAAGAGACAGGAGATAGAAGGCGCACTCGCGAATCGCGTGCCGCGAATTCGCGCGCGATTTCCGCAGTGCGATCGGTCGAGCCGTCATCGAGCACCAGGATTTCGATCTGTACGCCGTGCGCAGCGACCAGGCTGGCAAGGGACGCCGCCAGGACACGCTCTTCATTGCGCGCCGGAATGAGCACGGAAACCGGCCCCGGCAGCGTGCAATGGCCCATTTGTGCGCAACTGGCGGCTTCTTCAGGCTCGCGATAAATCAGTACGTTCCAGAGCCAGAGCAGAGCCGGCGCAGTCGCGCAACAGAATGCGAGAACGGTCAGGGTACTCATGAGCGATGAATGCTCCCATGGCTGCCTTGATAAGCGCGTCCCGTCACCGCCGACAAAAGCCTTTTCCACCCCTCGTATACACCACTGACCCCTACGCGCCCGGAGAGAACGGTTTCGAAGCGCGTGCCATCGCGAAGCTTGGCCAGGCCTGCGAGCTCGTCCTGGGTATTCGCCAACGCACCTGCCAGCCGCTCGTTCCATTCTTCGCTGCTGTGAGGTTGACCATCACCGCCAGCCTCAATGGGTTGGCCGCAGCAGAGCAGGATTTCCGGAAGACGCTCATCCCAGAAGGTGTACTCGGCGGCAAGCGGCACCAGCGTACAGGCGCCAAACCGAGCGCCCAGTGCCGCCAGTCCCGAGCGAAACACAAGAGGACGCGTGCGCACGTCCGAAAAGCGGCCTTCTGGGGTAAGCCACAGGACGGAATCTGGCGTAGAGAAAATCTGGTTGGCGGCTTTCAGAAATTGAGCCGCTCCGCGGCGGGTGCCGGCCTCCACTGGAAACATGCCCAGCTTGCCCAGAAAACCATAATGCTTCAATGCCAGACCATCCATCGGAGCATAATGCGCGCCGGTGGGTAGAAAGTAGCGCGAGATCACGATGAACGCAAGCGGATCCCACCACGAAGCATGGTTGCCGTAGACGATGACTGGCCCGCCATGACGCGGGAAGCGGCCTCCATTTGCCAGGCGCATGGCATGAAAATGCCGCCCGATATACCAATGCAGATACCGCTCAAAAAGACAGAGCAGGACGCGCGACGGCGGAGCCAGGATGGGTTCATCGCGCATCGCTATATTCTCCCTTTCCCCACTCCGTCACGCGTGGGCCAGAAGCTCTTCTGCTTGCCGCCGTGCAGACACAGCCGCATCTGCCCCGCGATATCGCTGATCGAGTGCATCGGCAGCGATCCAACCGCTCATCATCACCATGGGCATGCCGGGCCCGGGATGCGCCGCACCACCTGCCAGGTACAAGCCTTCCAAATCAGGGCTTGCGTTCGCCGGTTTGAACGCGCCGGTCCAGCGGCCGTGGCTTGAGATGCCGTAGATGGCTCCGTTCAGCACCCGGTACCGCTCATGGATATCGACCGGTGTAAGCGCGCGCTCAAAAACAATCCGCTCCTCGATGTCGGCCAGACCCGCGGTGCGCTTGAGTTTATTCAGAATCACCTGCCGGTATGCAGGGAACATTTTGCTCCAGTCATGCTTGGAACGCAGGAACGGCGTGTGCACCAGTACGTAGAGGGCATCGCCTCCAGCGGGTGCAGTCGTTCGATCGGTAACAGAGGTGGAAGCGAGATAGCAAGTCGGATCGGGCGCCGGATCCCCGAGGTCGTAGATGTGATGAAATTCTTCACGCGGGTCCCGTGAAAAAACAAAGTCGTGATGCGCCAGGTGCTCGTAGCGCCGCTTCAAGCCCAGATAGAGCACCACGCCGGAACAGGCGGGTTCATACTTTCTACGCTTCTCGAAACTCTCGGCAGCCACGCCGCCTATCAATTCGCGGTGTGTGCGCACGCTATCTTCATTGGAAATGATCGCAGCAAAAGAATGCTTTTCAGCGTTTGTGGTTTCGAGACCCGTGATGGCGCCGCCGGCCACCAGCAGACGCCCGATCTCCGTCGAGGTGTGATAGCGCACGCCAAGTTCGCCGCCCAGGCGAATCAGCGCTTCGGGTATGGCGCGCGTCCCGCCTTTCGGATACCAAATGCCTTGCTCGGCCTGCATGTGACCGATGGAGCAAAGGATGGCCGGCGACTCATCCGGCGATGAGCCCACGTACTGCACATAGTGATCAAGCATCTGGGCTACACCCGGGTGTTTGATAAACTCGCGAATCGTTCCCGATACGCTTTGCCCCATGCGCATGCTCAAAACATCCTTGAGCACGGAAAGCTGAAAGCTTCCCCCAACATCGAAAGTGTCGCGTATGGAACCCACGGACTTCCAGAAGAAAAACTTCTCGGAGATCCCGTGCAGCCTTTCCGACAGCCGCATGAACTCCGCAAAACGCGCTCCCAGTCCCGGCTCTCTGCTCTCCAGCGAGGCGGCCATCTGCGTGACATCGTCCTTGAGATCGAGAACATTGCCATCGTCAAAAAAGCAGCGCCATTGTGGATCCAGGCGCACCATCTCGAGATAGTCGCTCATAGAACGGCCGGCTTCGCAGAATATGCGGCGTAGCACCGAGGGTTGAATCAGAATAGTCGGGCCCATATCAAAGCGGAAACCCTGCTCCTCGAGCACCGCGGCCTTTCCACCCAGCCACGAATTTTTTTCGAAGACCTCGACTTCGTATCCGCGCGCGGCCAGAGTGCAGGCCGCCGAAAGCCCACCCAGTCCGGAACCAACCACTGCAACTCGCATGGCGTTATATCCTCAATCTCAATCGAGCCGGGCAACCGCGCGAACCAGGCGGCGCAGGCCATTCCCGCGTTCCCGCCAGGTGCCTCCGTGGACCATCTGCAGGTAAGCGGCAAAAAAAGGTTCGTGCTCCGGAGTGGTCGGGCGATAGGCGCGCTCGTCGCCGCTGCGCTGGCCAACAATGGTCTTGAGCACAGTCATCTCGAGCAAACCTTCGCGTCCGCGAGTCACCCCGAAACCGCTGGATGCGCGGCCTCCGAAGGCGATGCGCGGATCCGCGGTAGCGATAATCAGGTCGTTGATCAACACCGTCCCTACCGGGAGCCTCAATGCCAGCGCCCGCGCTTCGTGCTCGGGGCCGAAGATCGCCGCGGTCAGCGCATACGGACACCGTGCGTGCGCTTCGACAGCGCCATCGATATCCGCGCCTTCAAAAATGGAGAGAACGGGCGCGAAGATATCGCTCTGCGCGGCCTTCATCTCAGCGTTGGCGCGAAGAATGACGGCGTACTGCAGCCCCTCGGCGGACTCTTCCACAAGAACCGATCCGCCCAGACGCTGGGCATTTTCCATCAGTTCCGCGAGCCGGGCCCGCGCGGTGAGTGGCAGCGGAACCGGGCGAAGTTTCTTGAGTTGATCCAGGAGTGCCCGCAAAAAATGCCGCTGGTCGCCGATCAGGAAGAGGCGCCGCGGAGCCATGCAAGTGGCCGAGCCATTGAACTTCAAGCCAAATATCAATGCGGCCACACTGCGCTCCACCCTTGCGCCGGGCAGAACAAAAACCGCATCGCAGCCGGAAAGTTCCATGACAGCCGGAGTGAGATGGGGCGCGAGCTGGCGCAAAACGGCAGCACCGGTGCTGGCCGAGCCAGTAAGGAAGACCTTGTCGACCCCGGCCGCGATGATATCGCCGGCTGCCTCAGGGGATTCGCTTACCAATTGCAGCAATGCTGGATCGAGCCCGCATCCTACCAGGACACCGCGCAGCGCTTCGGCGGCGCCGCCACCGCCTGGCGCGGGCTTCCACAGTACAGCATTGCCCGCGGCCAGCGCCTGCAACACCTGCACACCGGGCAGGAAAAGCGGATAGTTGGCCGGAGCGATGATAAGTACAACCCCGATCGGCTCACGCGTGGTTTCCGCACTGACCCGGCGAAGCCAAAAGGGGCGAGTGTGCGCGCTGAGCCGTTGCGGAGCAAGGATCCACGATGCTTCCCGTTCCAGAAAACGGCACGCTTCCACCAGCGGCAGGACCTCGGCGACGAGTGTGTCCGCGACGCTGCGGTGCAGTGCGCCCGGCTGACTGCAGGGAACGCTGCGTGCAATCTCCCCCGCTGTCGCTGCGATACGGTGCCTGGCACGGCGCAAAAGAGCGAGCCTCCGGCGCAAGCCAACCCTCGCCCAGATCTGCTGCGCTACTCGAGCCTGCCCTAGCGACGCCGCTTCCTGGTGTTCGGATTTAACCGCCATGGTCGCGCTCCTGCTCTCTGCAGTCATTTTACGAAGCAGCTTCAAACAACGCAGTTTCGGCTAGTGCCGGAGCGATCTCCCAATGAGGTTCCATCTTCAGATCTTCCAGCAGCAGACGGGCGGTGATGCGGGCCGACTCAAAAATCACGGGTAAGCCGCTACCCGGATGAGTGCCACCCCCAACCAGGTAGACGCCATCCAGATCTTCAAATCGGTTGTGCGGCCGGAGGTGGAGCATTTGCCCTAAATTGTGGGTCATACTGAACGTTGCCCCTCTGTGCAGCGCGTATTCCGCGCGCCAATCCGCGGGTGTAACCACTTTCTCGAACCGGATGCGGCTTTCAACATCGTCGATGCCGATCTTTCTCAGCTGACGCAGCGCCAGGGACCGAAACTTTGTCTTCTCCTCCGTCCAATCGACGTTGCCATGCTCATGCGTGACCGGCAACAACACGTACAAGGTGCTCATGTTTTTGGGCGCGAGCGATGGGTCGGTGACACAGGCGTTCTGCACGTAGAAAGATGGATCCGCGGATAGCTGATGAAGCTGTTCGATGTCGCGCAGGTTCTGCCGGTAATCTTTGGCCAGGTAGATCGTATGGTGAGTCACCTGGTCATAGCGCCCTTCGACGCCGAGATAGAGCATGAAGGTAGAGCAGGAGAAGCGCTTCTTCGCGATCCTTTTGTTTGTCCAGCGTCGGCGAATGCCATCGGGCACCATGCTCTGCATGGCCTGGGCAAAATCCGCGTTGACGACGACGGCATCGACAGGCAGCGCGCGGCTCGCGGTGCGGACTGCCGCGCATTTTCGGCCGTCAAACACCATTTGTTCCACCGGCTCGTTGAGCAAAACACGTACTCCCAGTTCCTCGGCGATGCGCGCCATGGTCTTTGTCACTGCTCCGCAACCGCCGGCGGGATGGAACACTCCGTGTTCGTATTCCAAAAAAGAAAGAATGCTGAACAAACTGGGGCAGGTGAAGGGCGACATACCCAAATACTTAGACTGGAAGCTAAAACCCAGACGGATACGTTCGTCCTGGAAGTAGCGGTGTAAGTCGGAGTCCAGTGAGTGCCACGGCCGCAAGAGCGGCAGCAGCTTGAGCATCTTGAGCTTGGCCAGGTCGCGCCAGCTCTCGAAGGGTGACTCGAGAAATGGCGTAAACCGCTCCAGCTTGCTGCGATTGTCGCTGATGAAGCGACGAAAGCCACGGGCATCGCCGGCGCTGAGCTGGGCAATGGCGCGCTCCATCCGCTCCAGGTCAGGTGTTGCGAGCAATTGGCCGCCCGCCCCGAAAACCAGCCTGTATTGTGGATCGAGGCGGTACATCGGTATCTCTTCCTCAAGGTTTTTGCCCGCGGCAGCAAGGATCTCGCGCAGCACCCTGGGGTAAAGAAAAAAGGTTGGGCCCGCATCGAACTTGAAGCCGTCGCGCTCCATGGTGGAGGTCCTTCCTCCCACCACGTTTCTGCGTTCCACGACAGTTACATCAACTCCCGAGCATCGGAGCAGGATGGCGGCCGCCAAGCCGCCTGGGCCGGCGCCGATAATGACGACTTTCCGTGTACGCATGGTCATCGGGCTTTTTAGTCGTATGATGCAAATTTTTCACAACATACCCTGCCACGCCACGGCGCGAACATCCCGATTCGATAGGTTCCAGCATCCCCGGGTTTCTTTTTGCTCCTGCCAAACTTAAACTGCGGTTTTTTGTGCAGCGTTCGATTGGGACTGCTTGACGAGCAACCGGGCCGTGGCCCGGCCCTGGCGGATAAGATCAGGCAGTCCGACTCCGTAATACGCGCTACCTACCAGGTGCAAAGCAGGAACTGTGTTCAGCTGCCTTTGCAGCTCTGCCATACGGTCCAGGTGCCCGACTTCGTATTGCGGCAACGATAATGGCCAGCGGCGCACGACTGTCTCGGCCGCTTGAGGCAGCGGACCCAAAACTCGCGCCAACTGCCGGCGGGCGCGCTCCGCAATCTGATCGTCGCCTTCTCCCTGCAGAACCTCGCCGGAATGGCCTCCGAAAAACGCTCGCAGCAGAACTGCGCCCTGCGGCACACGGCCAGGAAATTTCTGATCTACAAACGTGCAGGCCAGCAGCTTGTGTTCCTCTGAGGACGAGGACCCAGAGGGAACCACGTAGCCAAAACCGCGCGGAATGCGCAACCGGCTTGCTTGTTCGGGAGCGAAGGCCAAGGCGGCGACGATTGCCGACGTGGCTCGTTGAGGCAGGAGGGCAGCGATGCGAGGGTTCAATTGCCTGAGCAGCATGGCTGTGACATCTGGCGGAGTCGCCAACACCACCGCGTCGAAACGGCTTGTCTCTGAATTTCTTTCGGACTGGCCGCTGGTGAGGCGCCAGCCGCCTTGATCCTGCTCGATCCGCAACACTGGCCGGCGCAGGCGCACCGACTCCGCGGGCAGCCGCTTGGCCATTCGCTCGATCAGCGTCTCCAGGCCGCTGCTGAGCGTCGTGAATATCGATTGGGCAGATTCGCGGGTGCGCGCCTGCATCGCCTGTATCAGGCTGCCCTGCTCTGCTTCCATGCGGACGAACGGCTGCATCACCGCGCGAACGCTGAGTTGTTCGATATCACCACCGAAGACCGCGGCCAGGAGCGGCCCGGCTACCTTGGACGCAACCTCCCCACCGAAATGGCGGCGCACGAAGTCGGCCACCGATTCGTCCTCCGTTGGCGCGGAGGCTTTCAGCTCCGCAGCGCGTTTTGGCTCGCGCAGATAGGCCAGGCGAGCCTGCCAGCTAAAGAGAGGCGATTCCAGCAGCGGACCCCACTTGGCCGGAATCATCATCTGCATCCCGTCCGGAATGGGCACGAGCCGTGTCTGGCGTCCTTCCTCCTGCTGCACGTAGGTGCGCCGCCACTGGTCGTTCGAGGAGATGATCTGATCTTCCAGGCCAAGCTCGACGGCAAGCTCGCGTGCCCAGGGCTTCTCCGTCACCCAGGAATCGGGACCGCACTCGATGACAAATCCCTGGCGGTGCACGGTCTCAACAATTCCGCCCAGTCGTTCGCCGGCCTCGAACAGAGTGAAAGGCACGTGGTCGCAGGCCAGTTGATAAGCCGTCGCCAGCCCACTGAGGCCTGCGCCGGCGATGGCAATCATAGGACGGCAACGGGTGTGGCCTGAGAGGCCTTCAACGTCAGACGAGAAAAGCCTTGCCGCGCCAAGTCGGCCAGCGCCGCGGTCAGTAGCGGAGAGTCGTTGAGCGAAGGCGGGCGCACGACTTCCAGGCCGATCTTTGCTGCAAAGTCACGGAAGCCGATATCGATGTCGTACAGAATCTCCACATGATCGCAGAGGAAGCCGACTGGCTGAATAACAACCGCGGCGTGGCCTTCCTTCCGTAGCGCGCTAAGCGTGTCTTCCACCGTGGGACCAATCCACGGACCGCCCGACATCCCCTGGCTCTGGAAAGCGAAAAACCAGCCCGTGCTCGTGAGGCCTGCGGGACCAAGAAGTGCGGCCACGTTCGCTGCCGTGCGCTTGGCCTCGATTGGATACGGGTCGGGCGAGCTTTGCCCTTCCGCAGTCTGAGCAGCCTGAGCAGCCTGAGCACCCTGAGCAGCTTGAGCACCGTGAATAGTTCGGCAGGGTACACTGTGCGCAGTAAACAGCACGGGCGCGGCATGGCCGATGCGCGCGGAAACGCTTTGCCACACGGGCTGTAGTCGTTCGGCAAAGGCCCGCGCCAGCTCCGGATGGTCGGCCCAGCCCTCAATAAAGTCTATTTCAATCATCCCCGCGCTCTCAGCAAAGGTTGCGCGACGGTAGAGTCCTACGCTGGTGCGGGAATTCTGCGGAGCCAGGCAGATTGTCACTGCGGAAGTGATGCCGTCGTCGCGCATCTGTTGCACAGTACCGGCGATGTACGGCTTCCAGTTACGCATGCCCACGTACACCGGCAGACCCACGGCTCGAGCAAGCAGGTTGCCCTGTTCCATGGTGAGCTCGGTCAGCGGGCTATGCCCGATCAGACTGTAACGGTGACGAATTTCCTCGACGACAGATTCAGGCATGGGCCGCCCGCCGGTAATGTTGCGCAGATACTCGGGAATCTGGTCCAGCGTTTCGGGCGTTCCGTGGGCCAGCAACAGAACGGCCTGGCGTGGCACATCAGGCATGGGCCTCTCCGCTCCGGGTGCTCGTGCCATGCCGGGCGCCGAATTCGCGCAGATACCGAGGGCTCATCTCGCGCACGTACTGCACCACGCGCTGCACATTCTCGACCGGAGTGCCGGGAACAATTCCATGGCCAAGGTTAAAAATGTGCCCGGGGCGACCGCCGGCCTGCTCGAGAATCTGGCCCACCCGCTCGCGAAGCAGATCCTGTTCGGAAAATAGCAGGATGGGGTCGAGGTTGCCCTGAACAGCGGTCCTATGGCCAACGGCCGACCATCCTTCGTCCAAAGGAACACGCCAGTCAAGTCCGATGACATCTGCGCCCGTTTCGCGCATGGACGGCAGCAGCGTCGCCGTGTCTACGCCGAAATAGATAACAGGCACGCCCATCGCCTGCACTTTGCGCACGACCTCGGTCGTCACGGGCAGAACAAAGTCGCGGTAATCGGCGACACTCAGCGACCCGGCCCAACTATCAAAAATCTGGATAGCGTCCGCTCCCGCCTCCACCTGCTGGGCAGCATATTCCACCAGCACCGTGGCCAGCTTTTCCAACAGCGCCCGCCAGGCTGAGGCCTCCCGGTACATCATGGACTTGGTGAAGATGTAGTTGCGTGAGCCGCCGCCTTCGATCATGTAGCTGGCGAGGGTGAAAGGGGCGCCGCAGAATCCGATGATGCCGATGCGATTGTCGAAGTGGGCAACTACCTTGCGCAGAGCCTCGGCCACGTAGCCCAGTTCCTGCGCCCGGTCGATATGCAAGCGGTCCACATCAGCCGCCGTACGCACCGGATGGTGGATCACCGGCCCCTCTCCGGCCAGAAACTCAAAATCGAGCCCCATGCTCTCGAGCGGCAGAAGCAGGTCGGCGAAGATGATGGCGGCGTCCACGTCCAGCTTTTCGGCCGCGGTAATCGTCACCTCGGCGGCGATCTCTGGATTCTTGCAGATCTCCAGCAACGAATGGTGTTTTCTAACAGCCTGATACTCGGGCATGTAACGCCCCGCCTGGCGCAGAAACCATACGGGCGTAACGTCCACTGGCTGGCGCAGGCAGGCACGCACGAATCGGCTGCCGCCCGTGAGCCCGGGTCTCGCCGAGCGATGATCCACTTGGGTCTCTTCCGTCATTGATGTGTGGTGAGCATCCCGGGCGTGACCGGCGGAGGCGGTCATGCGATCCGCACTCCGCCTCCTTTCGACAGGAACTCCGCTTCTAGGGAACAGTCGAAAAGCCGAACACCGTCACATTATGGTAGGTCTCTTCCGGCTTGAGTTCGGTGGTGGGAAAGTTGGGTTGATTCGGTGAATCGGGAAAATGCTGCGTCTCCAGACAAAAGCCGGTGCGTTGCGCATACACATGGCCTTGCTTGCCATGCAGCGTTCCGTCCAGAAAATTTCCGGAATAAAACTGCACACCAGGCTGAGTCGTCGTCACCGTGAGTACCCGGCCACTGCCTGGGTCCTCTACCCGTGCCGCTTCGTGCATCACGCCCATCTTGCCGTTGAGCACAAAGTTGTGGTCGTACCCCCGGCCCAGGCGTAGTTGCTCATTGTTGTCGTGGATCCGCGCTCCGATGACGGTCGGCTTGCGAAAGTCAAGCGGGGTACCCGCCACCGGAGCCAACTCGCCTGTAGGAATGAGCCCTGAATCGACCGGAGTGTAGCGATCGGCGGGAATGGTTACCACGTGGTTCAGAATCGTCCCTTGTCCTGCTCCCGCAAGATTGAAATAGCTGTGGTTGGTAAGGTTGAGAACCGTGTCCTTATCGGTGGTGGCAAAGTACTCGATTTTGAGCGCGTGCGCTTCCAGCGTGTAACGGACGCGTGCCGTTAGCGTGCCGGGATAACCCTGGTCGCCATCTTTGCTGACCAGCGTGAGTTCCACGCCGCCGGGAATCTCATGTCCGGTCCACAGCAACTTGTCGAACCCGATCAGTCCCCCATGCAGGCTGTTCGCGCCATCATTTACCGGAACGTGATAACGTTTGCCATCCAGAGTAAAGGTAGCGTGGCCGATTCTGTTGCCATAGCGCCCAACAATGGCCCCAAAGTAGCTCTTATTGTCAGCAGGGTAGGACGCGAAGGAATCGTAACCGAGAACAATGTCGGCCGGCTTTCCGCTACGATCGGGCACCTCCAGGGACACCAGCCGGGCGCCATACGTCATGATTCGCGCTTTCAGCGCGCCTTCTTCGAGAGTGTAAATCTCTACCTTGCTTCCATCGGGCATGCTTCCGAATACCGACTTCGTCACTTTCGCCTCCAGTTGCGATGCCGGCGGCACCAGCGTCAACAATAAACAAATACAGCGGATCAGCGTCCTTTGCATCGAACCGGCTCCTACGACGCGAATTGCGTCTTTCATTGCGGAAAATGCGATCTAGTGTCCGTCACGGCCTTGCGGCCGCCAAGAATCGATTTGTTTCAGCAGGCGCCCTTAACCACGCTGCAAGTGTCTCAAACTAGTCCGTCGCTTGAGTTCCTAAGTCCTGCCTAACAACTCTCGGTTGCTCGCGTGCATCTGCAAACCGTATTGGATACTAATGCATTTCCGCCGCGGCTCGCTCCGGGAATCGCCTCCTGCCCCGAATTGCATAGCCGCAAATCGTTTATTTTAAACTGGTTACACGCCACAAACTGAGCTCGTCCATTACCAGCCACGAGTACTTTTATTTCGCCAATTGTTACCCAATAGTTGTAGACCTTCGCTCGATAGAGGCTATGCTTTGGATCAAGCGGTGGTTATGAACGACTGCTTGTTGATTCTTCGGGGGAGGGATTCAATTGAAGCTGCCGGCAACAAACCACCGCGAACCTTTAAAAAACAACATCGAGACCACGCTCGATGCCGCCCGCGCCACAGCGCTGGAACGGATCGTGAGCCTCTCGATGGACTATCAGCGGGGGGTTGGCCTGGTGCAATTTCGCAACGGCGTGGATGCGGTGATCGCGTCTTCGGGCTACACGCAACTGATCGAGAAACTGTTTGAAATCCTATAGCTCCAATTCGGGTTCCTCTACCAGCAGCCGCCGCCTCCCGGTCGCCGGCTACCAGCACCAACTGGTGTCTTTGCTCTGGACCAGGCCCGTCCAGTTGAGTCTTCATCTGGCCAAGGTTTCGCTCTGAGCCGTCTCGCCTGTATCCTTTAGCGAGCATGGTCAACTATCTGGAATTGCCGGTCGGAGAAAAGTGCCCCGAGGTGATCAACGCGGTCATCGAGATTCCGGCCGAGGGCATCAGCAAGTACGAGTACGACAAGACGCTGCACGTCTTCCGTCTGGACCGCAACTTGTATTCCCCGGTTCATTATCCTGGCGACTACGGTTTTGTCCCCTCCACTTTGAGCGAAGATGGCGATCCGTTGGACGTGCTGGTCCTGGTAGACACTCCAAGCTTTCCCGGATGTGTGATGCAGGTGAGACCGATCGGTCTGCTTGAAATGCTCGATCAGGGCGTGCCTGACGAGAAGGTTCTGGCTGTGGGCAAGAACAACCCCCGGTATGCGGATGTGTGGAATTACTCCGAAATCTATCCTCACCTGCTCAAGGAGATGACACACTTCTTCGCCATCTATAAGGATCTCGAGGGTAAGCGAGTCGAAATCAAAGGCTGGCACGATGCGGCCTTCGCTCGAGGCAAGGTCATCGAGTCGGTCGACCGGTTCAGGGGAAAAAAGCTCTCGGCCGACGGGGGCGGAAACCGCTAGAACTGGTCTCATCGGATATAATCCGACCTGTGAACCCCCGGAGAGATGGCCGAGTGGCTGAAGGCGGCGGTTTGCTAAACCGTTGTAGGGGCTAACACCTCTACCGGGGGTTCGAATCCCCCTCTCTCCGCCAGCGACCCTCCAACCCGGACCCATTAGTCCGCTTTCTGACTTCTAACCCCTTTAAATTCACATTTGTAGCCTGCACGTAGTCCTGTGGGCAATAGGTCTTGATCGACCGGACAGGGTTGGGGATCTCCTGGCCATTTTCCCTGTATCGAGTCGACCTGATCGAAAGATAGTGCCTCGTGTACTGTCCTGATTAATTAAGATCTCATCTACTTGATAGTGGCGCCAACTTTCTCGCTTCTGCACGCGCTGAAAAAACGGCCAGAGAAAGAAGCGGTCCCCCCCGCCGGTCGAAACGCAGCTGCCTTGGGACACGCTAGCCGTCCCATCTT